>NZ_CP040755.1:302810-605621 GCF_024585285.1 Colwellia sp. M166 | reverse complement strand
AGAGCATTCGTTTGCTTTAGATACCAGTACCTTACATGATATTACTCATGCAGTTGAAAATAACGTATTTATTGCCAGTGCAAATAAAGTAGGTGCATTGCGTCCCAAAAAGAGTGCTGATGCACTAGCCGAAACAACTGAAACCCTTTTAAGTATTTCAAACACCAGTGTTACTGAGCAAGCATATGGTGTAGGGCAAAGCCAAATTATAGCGCCTGATGGTAAGCTATTGGCAAAGATAGAGCACAATAAAGCCGGCTATACTTTTGCTGATATTGAGATGTTACCGGCAGGGCTTATCAATAAAGCTCGCCCTGATGGTACTGAGTTTAAGCAACAGCAACGTCCTGAATTCAAGATAGAAAAAATAACAGCCAAACAGCCAACAATAACAGACCACGAATACAGTGATAATGTACCAGAAACTATTAATGTCGCTATTTTCGCTACTTATAAATCTACCCAGCAAGCTATTGAAGATGTTTGTCATTATATTGAAAACAACCTCAGTGATATCATTCAATTACCTGAACTATTTTTTATTGCCGATAAAACTGTCACTGATAATCAAGATGAATTAAAACATATAGAGTGCTTGAGTCATGAACTTATTCAACAAATCAGTGCGGTCCTTAGGCCTTTTCAGTATGTTTGTACCAGTGTAGTGCTTAACGGAAATCATCAGGCAGTATTAATAAACCAGCAGGGCATAGTTGCCAGACAGCAACAGTTGCATTTTTGTCAACGATATCAATGGACTGAATTAACAGACACGATAAATATTATTTCACTACCTTTAGAGCAAGGTATTATCAAACTTGCGATGTTAACCGCTGACGATGCCAATATTGCTGAAACAGTAAACATAGCGGCTTTACATAATATTCACTTATTACTCATGCCTTTCGACATACAAGAACCGTTAGAGGTTAACTAACCTCAGCTCGGGATAAGAATTAATTAAATTGAACTAAGTGCCCGTTCCACGATCCGATCTTTCGACCAAGAAAAAACAGAAAGATAATAAGGAACGGGCATGAATAAACTAGTTGAAATATTCTGTGATGTCGATGATTTTTGTCGCGTATTTATCCCACAATGGGAGAAACAATTAATTGCTGATGGAAGTATCAAGCGAAATCGTCCATGCCGTATGGCTATGAGTGAGATAATCACTATATTAATTGCTTTTCATACATCAAATCATCGCGACTTTAAAAATTATTATAAAGGTTATATTGCTAAGTTTTATCGTTCACATTTCCCTAGCTTATTGAGCTACACTCGATTTTTAGAAGTGATGCCTAAAGCGGTCGTTCCACTTTCTAGCTACTTTTCAATACTTAAAGGTGAGTCTACAGGTATTGAGTTTATTGACTCTACAAGCATAAAAGTATGCCATAACTTAAGAATTCCTAGACATAAAACATTTGACGGTATAGCCGAACGGGGCAAAGGAACAATGGGTTGGTTTTATGGGTTCAAACTACATTTAGTCACTAACTTTAGAGGTGAAATAGTTGAGGCTAAATTAACTACTGGCAATGTTCACGACACAAAGCCCGTATTAGCCTTAGCTAAAAACTTAAAAGGGAAGTTATATGCAGATAAAGGCTATATAAGCAAAAAATTAACAGTTGGTTTGAAGGAAAAAGGAGTTGATTTGATAACAACCGTGCGCCGTAATATGAAAGCCAAAGCTATGTCGTTATGGGATAGAGCAATGTTATCTAGACGGTTTATTATTGAAACGATAAATGATCAATTGAAGAATATATCTCAAATAGAGCATTCGCGTCATCGTAGCCCTAATAGTTTTATGTTGAATTTACTGGCAGGTTTAGTGGCTTATTGCCTTAAAGAAAATAAGCCAACCCTTAATATTAGTGACGTAGAGAAGAATGCTATGGTTAGGGCTTAACCCGATCTGAGGTTAACTATAGTTTATTAGCGCGAGCGGCTGAAAACAGGATCTGCATCGTAGCGGCAACGAGAGAAAAAAGCTTTTATATTCAGCAATCTATAGATGAAAAAAGTCTTGGCACTAAGCAAAACAATAAGAAAGTGAAGTCACAAAAATCGACTGGCTTTATTGCCAATTTAAGCAATAACTCAGCTTTATTAGCGCAATGGCAGTCTGGTAAATTTAACGGCTATATAAATAAGCCTATCATTAAGCATCAGCATGGAAAAATCACTAAAGCGTTGATTTACCCCAATGCGAGCACTGATAAAAATAGCATAGAATTTAATTAATATGGCTGTAAATAAACGATAAAATCAATAAGATAGCAGCGCGGTTAGCACTGCTATTCATCTGATTATGTTATTTTTTTACTTTATTTGCCGCTAACTGAACAAAATAATATCGACCAAGAATTACCATTAAAATACCACCTAGTACTAGCCCGGATGATTCAATTAAGCGTAATGTAACCAACTCGCTAGTAAACATTACCCCGCCAATAGCTGCAATGATCGGGACAAATAATTGCACTACAGCACCTTGTGTAACCGATAAACCGGTTAACGCAATATACCAAATAAAATATCCGATGCCTGAAGCTATAGCACCTGATAACACCGCCAGAATAATACCGGTTGAGGTGAAATGTGCACTGCTAAAACCAAAAATTATCAGCACTAATATAAAAGGACTAGTACGTAAAAAGTTATAGCTGGTATCACTTAATGGATTTTTAGAGCCTCGTCCTAATAAAGTATAAAATGCCCATGCCACACCTGAAATACTCATCAATATAAAGCCCATAAGTGAAGGCGTGGTTAAATTTGGAATAATTAAATATACAAAGCCAGTAAAAGCGAGAGTTAAACCCAACCATTCTGATATGTGAAGTTTATTACCGGAAATAACACTGGCGAGGATCATTGTTATTTGCACAGCACCAAATAAAATTAACGCACCCGTGCCGGTATCTAAAGAAATATAACCAAATGAAAATGCCACGGCATAAATAAACAACATACAGGCCGCTAACCAACTGCCTTTCGAGGCATTGTCAGTTTTAGATTTATCTTTTGGTTTTACTTTTGGATTGAGTTTATTGGTCAGGGCGACTAATGCTAACAAAATCACAATCCCTGAAAACAAGCGTATAACAGTAAAACTGCTGGCATCAATGGTATTTTCACCAAGTGCCATTCGACACAATACCGAATTTGCCGCAAATGCTAATAATGCAAAAATAGTGCTAGTGGTAATTTTAAGCTGATGTAAATTCAAAATATTCCTAATATAAAGCGCATGGCTATCGCGGTTATGATCATGAGTTAGCTATAGATATAATAGCCTTGAAAGTTAAGTCGCTGTTAGCCTTATTAGCGAGTCAGGTAATAAATCAATGACACCAGAAATGATAAACTAAGCATTAGAAATTATATTTACTAGCATAAACGCAGTAACTGATTTCATTTAAACATATTTTACAAGAATGAATAACAATGACTACAAGTTATCAAGATTAGATCAGCCTTAGTTATTACAAATTTATGTTAAGTATCTTAAGGGCTGTTAAGTGTTGTAAATAATTGTTCTAAAGGTCATTGCGTAAATATAAACAAGACGGTCAAATTTATTTAGTAAAGCGTCAGCATTAACTCATGCACACTATTTGATGATCGGGTATAGCATCAAGCAATTTGCTGATAGCATTGAAGATCAGACGATAATTGGATAATACAAGTATAACACTGCATCTGCCTTGATTGATTTTAAAAGGCTTACAGGCCGCGTTACTGTTCGATAAGGGAATAACCCATTATCTTTAATCAATGTCTTACCTATATGGATGTACTTAGGTTCAGCCTGGAACTGTGAACCTGTGCTTCTAAAGCTTTTAAACTTCACTGAGTGGTATAATTGGTATGAAGTCTTTTGTATTACTAAGATTAGATTATCATTAGTACTACATAAGTTACTGTAATTATGCGATATTAGATTTATAGACTAATAATATACACTTGAAATAGCATCAACAATGGAACCGTGATGTATAAAGGACAACTTAAGAGCTGGAATGATAAAAAAGGATTTGGTTTTATTCAATCAAATGGCCTTAGCCAAGACACATTTATCCATATATCGACATTAAAAGCTATGAGTAGAAAACCCAAACAGGGTGACTTCATCTATTTTGAAATAGCAAAACAAGCGAATGGAAAAACAAGAGCGGTTAACTGCCGTATTGAAGGAGTGATAGCAAAGACTTCCACAAAATATACCCCACGTGTACATAAAAATACATCAGCACCAAAAAGTAAAAAAATTGTGCTATTGGTTATCATCGCTATTGGAGCTTTTGCCTATCAACGATTAGACATTTCGCCTGTATCATCACCGGCACAGCATCCAACGACAACGCCAATCACTGAATTACCAAGCAAAGCTAATACACAGTTTACGTGTGATGGTAGGCAGCATTGCAGTCAAATGACATCTCGCGCTGAAGCTGATTTTTTTACTAGACATTGTCCTAATACTAAAATGGATGGTGATAGTGATGGAGTTCCTTGTGAAAATGACTCCCGCTTCTAACAGTTATATTTAATAAGAATAAATATAACTGTTACTTGCATTTACGTAGATAAATTACACCGCATTAGGCCTAACAGGTTTTGGAGGAGAGCAAGCTTAACAAGGTCTGCATGATATTTCCTGTAATATAACAAGGTAACGATGCAGATAGTCCATTTCACTATTTCACTATTTAATTATTTGATTTATTCAGTTTTGATAGAAGAAATCTATTAAAATATTAAGCATATGTAAAGCTGGAGGTTACATGTCTAAATTAACTCGATTTATTGCTATTGATAATATCAGCCGTGAGCAAATTGTAGAAATCGCAACGAGCGATCATACAAATTTCAATGGCGTAATCCGTGCAGGTAAAACCACAACGCTTAGGGCTATGTTGTTGTTTTATGGTGCACGACCCGGTGATATTGCAAAAGCTAAAGGCGGTGCATTTGAAAGTTTTGCTAATTTTTACTTTCCTAATCCTAGCAGTTTTCTTGTTTATGAATATGAAAAAGGCGATAAAATTTACTGTGTGATAGTTTCAGGAAAAATGGGACAAGTCAGGTATCAATTCTTAGACACGGCGTTTGATAAAACTTTTTTCTTACATCAAGAAGATGGCCAAACTAAGCTGGCAGATATTCAACAGTTACGAGTAGCAGTGGAAGCTAAAAATCATGAATTAACCAGTCTTATAGGCTCTGATACTTACACTAACGTTATTCAATCGAATAAAATGTATCGCGGCAAAGGCGCGAATGCCGAACAAATAAGACGTCTGCGACCGAAGTATTCCTTGCCTGTAAATGGCGGAAGTATTGAAAATATTGAAAGAGTATTATCGAACATCTTTGCGAGTAAGGCATCGGTAGCCAATATCCGCAATGCTTTAACAAACGTGCTAATTCAAGAAGGCGCTATCGCTGGGCGTATATTAAAATTAGATGATCAGGCATCAGAAGTTAGTGAGTGGGTCGATGACCGCCAAGCTTGGATTGATTTGGAAAAACGCAGAGAAACTGTGCTAGCACTCAAGCAAACATCGGCTGATTATACTGCCGTCGGAAATAAATTGTCTGGTCTTAAGGCTAGATGTGATGAGGTCAATCAAAAAACGAGTGACAGCATTATAAAGTCGAATGAGATGGCAACACATTATGAAGGCCAATTAAATGCCATTGGAAATGAACGTCGTGATTATTTGGAAAAGACCAATGAAACAGAAACAGAACTATACAAACAAAAAAATAACTTATCTCATCAAATTGCAATAATTGTCCAACAAAAATCAGATTTTGAAGAAGGTTCAGCTGATGATCGTAATTTTAGGCCAATAGTCGATTTGATTGCACTTCATAACTCAGTTGGTTCGTTAGGAAAAGCAGAACAGGATGCCAAAAGCTTTTACGAAAAAGTGTCGCAAGGCAATCAAAATATTACTCATCTTTATGAGCAGCATCGGGCGTACTTAGACACCCAAAAAATGAGTTTAGTTTCTGATGTTAATAATTTAAAAGCGAATTCATTGATTCAACTCGATCAGGATAAAGCTGATGCGAGTGTATTGTTTGAAGATAGACGAAAAAATCTAGAAAGGCTGTGGGAATCTAGGATCAAATCAGCTGACAAGCAAGTCAAAACAACGATGATGCAACATACAAAATTGGAAGTTGAGCTTTACAATATTAAGGCAACGGAAAAAACTGAAGTTGAATTAACTGAACTTTATAATGAGCTTAACCAGGGACAGCGAGATTATGGTGAAGCAGTACTTGAGTTTTCAAAGTTCACAACAGCTCAAATGGAAACTCAAAAGCTTTATGATCGCAATTTAGCGGCAAGTGTAACTCTACGTGAAAAAAGAGCTAAGCTGAAAGAAGAACAAAAAGACCTGCAATCAAGAATAGGCTCGGGTACCTTATTTGATTTCTTATCTGAAAATGTTGAAAGCTTCGAAAAAAATATTGGCAAAGTGATTAGCCCGACACTTTTATCTATGAAAGGCTTATCGCCTACTTTTGAAGAAGGGGGGCAGACTGTCTTTGGATTGGGTTTAAACCTTGAAGCAATACCAAACCTTGAAATCAAAGACGAGTCTAGTATTACCAACCGTATCGTTATTCTTGATGAAGAGTTAGCTAAAATTGAAAGTAAATTAGGCTCATTGGAACAAGAACTGCAAAAATCTCATACGCAAGTAAAACAATTAACGGTGGATCTTAGGCGCGCACAGTTTAACAAGAGAACAATTGAAGATTTTATTAAAGAGACTGACGTAGCGCTTAAAGAGCTAAATCTTAAAAAAAATGATGAGATAGAGCGGTTCACCGAAGAAACGAAAGCAGCACACCGTAAAGCTGGTGAAGCGTATGCTAAAGCTAATGCAGAACTAAAGACTTTGCGCCAAGATGCTGTAAAAGAATTTCAAACACTCAATAGTGAGCACCAGTCGAATATTGAAACTATCAATATTGCACATCAAACATTAATGACCTCATATGAAAAGCTGATGGTTGATGGTCAAATAGCGATAGATGAAAAACGTAGTAAGTTTGATTCTCAGGAAAAAGTAGACTTAGAAGCTCAGGGCTGTAACCCTCAGACGATCATTAATGCTAGAACCATGATGGAAAAAGCAGAAAAAGCACATAGAGATGGACGAAATGCAGGAGAACGAGTTGGTCGTTACAACAAGTTCATGACAAAAGAGTGGATAAAACATTCGCCGTTAACTCGAGAACTTGAAACTGTACAAGTTAGGCTAAAGACTCACTTAGATGAAGTTAAAAAGAAAAAACAAAATCTAGCTGAAATAAAATCTATCATTGAAGATAAAAAGAAGGTTAATGAGCAACAGATAGAAGCACTTCTATCACAACTTCACATTATGCAAGGATTAGAGCGAGAGTTCACCAAGATTAATTTAGAAGCAGATAGCAGTCGTGGCCATTTATTTAAATCAGCGGATGCTCAAGAATGTCGTATGAAGTTCAATTCATTAACGAAAGATCATGCAGACTATGCGCTTGAAGGACGTTCCAAGTTTAACATTATTAAACAAACATTTAATCGTAAAGCTGGTACGCAAACGTTCAAGTTTTTTGACCGACTTATGGCAGAACAAGCAAGCATATATTCAACTAATGACATGTGGTGGGGCTGCGCACCATTACTGCAAGAGTATCTGGATGGTGAGCATCTAGTTCAATCAGATTTACTGAGAACACGGTACTTACTTGTTGCTCAGGGTATTGTAGATTTTAGTAGTCAAATTAAAGCTGCACATGAGGCGCTAAATAGTTTAGGACGTAAACTGACGTCTGCAATGAAAGGTGTCGCAGAACCGTTTGAAGCAATTGGTGAATTAGATATTTCTGTTGCAAGCAACCTGCGATCATTGTCCTATTACTCAGTATTAGAACGTTATTCTCTAGAACATGACAGCTGGAAAATTCATAGTGGCACAGAAATGCCAGACGATCATTTAATAGCGAAGTTAGCAAACCTAATCGATATGCTTGGTAGCAAAACATTAAGTGTGGATGTTGAGAAAAGCTTTCAATTCGAAATTATTCTTAATGAAGATGGTAAAGAGAAGATCGCTAAGACGGATGATGAAATCGAAAATATCAGCTCCAATGGCACCTCCTATTTAGTTATTTTGTCTCTGTATATTGGCCTTATTAACATGATGCGTACGGACAATGGTGTTCAGCTTCACTTCTGTATCGATGAGTTAGGGCGAATTGATACTGACTCGTCTGGTAAGCTGATCGAAATATTAGATAAGCAAAATATCAAAATGTTTAGTGCGCTACCTGTTGAAAGTGCAGAGTTACTTCAGCACTACCCTAATTGTTATATGATTGAATCGGTTGGTGCTAACAAACGCCGTTACAGTTTGTATGGCCCTGACTCTAAAGTAACGATCCACGACAAATTAGCTAGTGTATTAGAGGAGTAAGTCAATGGATATTCGTAATATTCTTGAAAAACTATATAACCAAAATATGTTTATCTGCCCCTATACAAATGAGCCGATATATTCCTTTTTAGAAACACCAGAAGGTGAGATGGCAATTAACAAAGCTTTAGAGCCCTTTGGTCGAAACCTTTGTCGTGTTGATGGAACAGGGGCATTTTTTATTGATTCGATAGATAATGGCAATAATAAAGACTTAACAGAGCGTAGAAAGCAGTTCGAAAAAATTCGTGACGATTTAGAACCAATTGTCGAGTTCTTTGTTTTTATCTCACGAGTTAAACCAGAGATAGGCATGATGGTGGCCGGACATACCATGCGTTTTTCGCAGATTTTGAATGTAATAACTGAAAGCGAATCTAGTGTTCGTCAACTTAATCAATTGATGACTTATAAGATATTTAAAACCTCTAAACAAGGCACGTTAGAAAAGTTACAAGTCGTATTCGAACGAATGGTCAAAGAAGGCTTATTGATTAGTAAAAATGCCGATGAATTAGTGTACCAAGTTACAGGCAAGTATGATTATGTTCAAGCCGTGATGCAGTTCATTATTGATAGAGAAAACATAGTCATTGATGAAGAAAATAACGAAGAGCAGGGAACCTTCGTGATATGAGTAACGTTGAAGAGCAATTTAAAAAACTTGGTAAGGCGATTTCAGCCAATGCCGAACGTTTGGCTGAACTTATTTCTTATGCCGGCGAAGAAGTTTACTTTGACAAAGTTCCTGGTAGCTTTTCTGAGTTGTCCCATTTGGATATTGTATTGGGTAATGTAGCTGAAGGTTTTTCTGCTTCTAGTTTATTGATGCAGTTATCACACCGCATTGGACGTGGTGATGCTAATAGAAGATTGGCGCCAGGTGTTGAAGAGTGGCTTAGTACGGTTCAATTAAAAATAGATCAGTACAATAATGCAATCGTTGATGGCTCTGAAGAAAACCGCTTACGAAGACTTCACGATATTCGCGAGCTTGTATTTCAAATGCGAGAGGGATTGTTCAATGAAGTTCGATCAATGGAAATGGCACTTAACACACGCTTTGGTCATGTAGAGTCAATCAAAGATAAGTACATTGAAAATAAGTATTTAATTGATTATCTCGGTCGCTTAACGGGAAAAATCGCCGTTTTAGACTATCAAAAACTGAACTCATTAGCAGGATCAAATCCTGATTTACGTCGGTTATTAGCACAGCGTTTATACGATACTGTAACTGACTGTCGTGAAAATATCATGCTAGCTTTACCTAGGTTACGTCATTTACTTTGGGAAATCGAAAAACAGAACCTGCAAGCTAAACGGATCTGGGCAATGCACAATTATTTTAAAGCCGGTTCGTCGACATTAACATATGAACCCAGTGACGAAGAATTAATCGAGCTTAGAATAGGGTGTCCAGTTACCAGTGGTGATAATTCGCTCAGTCCCAACATTTATGATGAACAAAATATTGATACGCTTGCTGAAGTAGTCTCAACATTAAAACCAAGAAAAGACATTACAGGTCTTGTCGTAGCTTTGGGCAATACATCAGCGTTTGAAGGTTCAGCTGTTAGTGATGAATCAGTAGAGGCAGAAGATGAAGTAAAACAACATTTATCTAACTTACTTAGAGAAACTAAGCATGGTCATGTTTCAGTACTTGACTATTGGGAGCGTGAAATGTCCCACCAAAAATATCCGTCAGGCTTTATGATGTTAGCGCACCTTAGTTATACAAAAATCCCTCAACTTAAGTTAACAGAGTCTTACGCCCCAGCAACTAAATTTGATGCTACAAAACGGTTAAAAGACTTCACTGTTGAGAGGTTTTAATGCTTGATATTAATGCAAAAAATTATATCTCCATGGCAAGTGTCGTGCTCAAAGCAAAGTCGGAGGTGCCAGTTAATAGGCTTTGGGAGATGCTTCACGATAATTATGGTATAGGTATCCGGGGGATTGGCGTATTTTGTTTAACTCCTGGACATCGGGTTCAATTGCTTGAGTTAGTCAAAAAAGAAATGGGTTTAAATCTTAAAACAGATAAATACCAAGATTTAAAATCACTGTCTCAAACTGAATTAAGCGCCAAATCAAATCGCGCTAAATCTTTGTCTGCTAAACCAAGAGCGCCATTTATTGAGTTAAGGTACTGTGATGGCAAAACCATAGAACGTGGTTACCGTGGCCTTAAAGTATCCCATATTTTAACATTAAAAATTGACGTGGTATTAAGTGTAGAGAACTTTGATACATTTGTTTCACTATCCGCTGAACAGTTAGCTAACTTCGGCTTTAAAATAACTGAAAAGGTGCTCATTGTATTTAGAGGCGATAGTAGAGCATCACCTAAAGCGGTTCAGTCATTTAGACAAACATACAAAGGGCGTTGGGCACATTTTGGTGATTTTGATCCAAAAGGTTTGCATATTGGAGCTGTTGAATTGAACGCACAAACATTATTACTCCCAACGTTAGATTTTTTAAATCACAGTAAACCCACATTTAATCAAACCGATTTATACAATAAGCAGCGTGCATTTATCGATATTATTCCTATCCAAAATAAACAAATGAGAGAGTTAATAACGATTATGAAGGCAGATGAATTGGCACTTGAACAAGAACACCTGATAGCACGTGCAGTTCCGTTAACATTAGTGAACGTTACTTAATATATCTGAGAGCAATGATTTTTGTAGCAGACACAAACAAATTTTCATTGCCTGGAGCAAAGTAGTTGGCATTTTAGTAGAATAGATTTAAGAATTACGCAGATAACAAAAAACCTGATAAACGGTTTTATATAGCAATTTCAGAATTTAAAATCTGACGGTAATCACAAGACAGAGGCCCACATCATGAACACACCCTACTATGTCCGATACTCTTCAGTATTGGACATAGAAGTTATAATCAATTAAACTAGCTTCTTATGAATCTTCAGATAGAATTCAAATAAAAATGTTATTAACTAAGCCTGTACCTTTATATCCACCATACCTAGATCTATGTGATTTTGATTTAGAAGATTATCCAGAGTTGGAGAAAATATTTTCATCAAACGAACCTTGGTGGCTTGAGCAATTTAATTGGGGAAAACTTTTTCTTACTTATATTGGACGAAATAAATCTGAACATACTTACGATAGATTTAGAAATGACGTTGAACGTTTTCTTTTATGGTCATTTATTGCAAAGAAAAAACCAATCGATCAATTACGTAAATCAGACTTTCTAGAATATGCTGACTTTTGTTGGCAGCCACCAGTAACTTGGATCGGCACATCAAATCAAGAGCGTTTTAAAATAACCAATGGGTTTTCATCAGCAAATGAACTTTGGTTTCCATTTAAAATTCAATCGCCCAAAAGTCAAAAAGCGCAATACATTCTTGATAAGAAAAAATATCGTCCATCACAACAAACGCTGACATCGATGTTTACCGCGATTATCGCTTTTTATAATTACTTAATGTCTGAAGATTTTTGCGTTGGTAACCCAGCACAAATTGCTAAAAAAGACTGTCGTCACTTTATAATTGACTCACAAGTTAAAGAAATTAAACGCTTAACTGCTAGTCAATGGCAGTATGTTTTAGATACTGCAGTAGAAATGGCTGATGAAAACCCTATTTTTGAACGCAATTTATTTGTTATTGCCGCTTTAAAGACCCTGTTTTTAAGAATTTCAGAATTATCTGAGCGACCTAATTGGTCTCCTGTTATGAGCCACTTTTGGCAAGATGAAGATGAAAATTGGTGGCTAAAAGTTTTTGGAAAAAGCAGAAAACTCCGCGATATTACCGTTCCTCTTGATTTTCTGCCATTTTTAGAGCGTTATCGTGCTTCCCGTGGCTTGTTAGGTTTACCTTCTAGTAATGAAAACTCGATCTTAGTTGAAAAAGTACGTGGCCAAGGAGGTATGACTTCTCGACATTTAAGGCGCTTAGTACAAAGTGTTTTCGACCAAGCTTATGAAAATATGCGCGTATCTGAAAGTGCTAATAAAGCCCTAAAACTAAAAGAAGCATCATCACATTGGTTAAGGCATACTGGCGCAAGTATGGAAATTGAGCGTGGACGCCCTCTTAAAGATATTTCAGAGGATCTAGGCCATGCAAGCATGGCAACAACGGATACGGTTTATGTGCAAAGTGAAAATAAAAAGCGTGCTGAAAGTGGTAAACGTCGTAAAGTTGATTAATAGCTTTTGGTTATTTTCATTAAAACATAAATAAAAACAACACACTAGATCAAGATTGATAAGTTTATTTGTCATATTTTTATTCGTGAGTCGCCATAATAACTTGTAAGCCTTATTTTATATAGCGGCTTACAAGTTGTTTATCATCTTAGGACAAGTTGATGTAGCCACCCTGCTGTCACAAAGATACATTCCTTTAAAACGATTTTGCCAAGCTATTATTTCTTGTGCATTAAAACTATCCTGCCAAATTTTTTGAATATGATAAAAGCTATCTTGCCCTTGTAGCATAAGGTGTAATATTTTTGCTTCATTACCGTTTTTCTTTTGGCAATGGGTTTGCCATATTTCACTTGGGTAAACACTGCTCGGTGAAGACAGTACTGTTAACGTTGTAAACTTTATGCAAGAGCTATATCCAGGTTGATCAATAACTTGGCGAAAATATCTTATGTCTTTTTGTGCAGGTAAAGTAACACTGACCATATAAGCATCTTTCAAACCATCAGTCGGATGTTGCCAGATACTGGTATGATAGTTTTCTTTATTTTCAATAGTAATATGCCAACCAGCCAACAATTTAGCGTGTGGGGCAATAAGGTTTTCACCTTTTAGCGCCGTTGTTTTATGCTCATTTATATTTACGCATCCCGTTACAGCAATCAATATTGCACTAAACAAGAAGTGTTTTTGCATTGCTTTTATTTTCACACTATTTCTACCATTTACACAGACAATCAATTTTATTCATTCAATATAATATAGGCTTTTTGAGTGGTTTTTTATATAGCAGTAGTTTAATCAAATGTAATAAGTTATTAAAAATTCTAGGGAAATATTAGCATTTACTGAAGTTTACGCATAACGTATTACTTAGCTAGTTTTTTCAACAATTGGAGATAACATGAGTGAGAAAAAATCATCCATACCATCGAAAATATGGCAGTGGAACACTACCAATGACGGTAACTGGGCAAAGATTAATCGTCCAACCTCTGGAGCAACGCATGATAAAGTATTAGTAAAAGGTAAGCACCCTTTTCAACTTTATTCCTTGGCAACGCTAAATGGCGTGAAAGTTACCATTATGTTTGAAGAGTTACTGGCACTTGGCATAAAAGAAGCGGAATACGATGCTTTTTTAATTGATATTAGCCAAGGAGAACAATTTGGCAGTGGTTTTGTTGAAATTAATCTGAACTCAAAAATACCGGCTTTACTCGATCAAACCAATGAGCAAGCCATTCATCTATTCGAGTCAGGTGCTATTTTATTTTACCTAGCTGAAAAATTTAATGCTTTTCTGCCCAGTCAAGAAAAGCGTGCTGACTGTATGTCTTGGTTATTCTAGCAAATGGGTAGTGCACCTTATCTGGGTGGTGGTTTTGGGCATTTTTATGCCTATGCACCTGAAAAGTTTGAGTATTGTATTGATAGGTTTTCGATGGAAGTTAAACGTCAACTGGATGTTCTAGATAAACATATTGAGAGCAATCATTACTTATGTGGTGAAGAATACAGCATAGCTGATATTACTATTTGGCCTTGGTATGGTGCCTTGGCATTAAATCGTTTATATGATGCAGCAAAATTTTTAGACCTTAGATCATATAAAAATGTCATGCGTTGGGCGAAAGAAATAGACCAACGGCCGGCAGTTAAACGTGGTGTTATATAAAACTTGGGGAGAGCTGTCAACACAGCTACATGAACACCATGACGCGAATGATTTTTTAGAGTGTACTCAAGACAAACTTACCCGAGATTAATAATCTTGAATATCCAGTTATAAAAGTAAAAAAGCGTATTAAAAATACGCTTTATATAACGCATAACAGCTCAGCTAAATATCTAAGGATTTACACCAATTACTGGCACTGACAAATTCTTTATGAATAAAGTTGCCATCCAGTCCATAAAACTCGGTCAATTGTTGGATATTATCACCATTACCAGTAATATAATTTGTCGTTAGCTCTAATAAAGTACCCAATAAACCACTGTGGTTTACTAGGGCGTCTTCAATAGGTTTTGCTAGCGGCATAGTTTTCAATATTTCATCTATTGGCATGCTCAAAATCACTTCAATTGCACTTAATAAGCCAGTGATAAAGGCAAAGTCGCTAATTTCAACAAAGGCACTTTCATTTGCAAGGTTTGACATTAATTTTGCAGTTATCAACGATTGTTTCGAAACCTCACTGGTTTTATCTGAGGTGAGTTTCGATAACGCTAAAACGGTGACAAATTGCTTTAACTTATCTTCACCTAAATATGCAGCAGCCTGTTTTAATGAAGTAATTTCAACGCGCGTGCCGGTTGACACGTTATTGACTAATTTAAGTAGTCCAACAGTTAAATTAACATCATGTCCTATGATTTCTGCTATATGATCAAAATCTAATGGCTTGTTAAACGTTTCGCTGATCAAATGCAGCATTTGAGATTTAATCGGAGCTAACGTTTGCCCTTCGACAATTTCCGGTTCATGATAAAAGAAACCTTGGTAATAATTAAAACCAACTTCAGCTAATGACTGTAGCTGAAAATTAGTTTCAACTTTTTCTGCAATTAATTTAATATCAAAAGGTTTAAGTCGTTCTAGAACTGGCCGTAAGCGTTTAGCGTTAGTGATTTCGGTATCAATTTTTATCATCGCGATATAGGGAAATAAAATGTCCCACTTTTCATCTAAATCATATTCAGTTAAGGCAATTTTATAGCCTTTATCAAAATAATATTTGACGATATTTAACAAACGTGGCGTTGCTGATTGATGGCCAACAAGCTCAATAACAATTGAGCTTTTATCAAACATCAAAGGATATTTGTTGATTAAGCACCTTTCGGTAAAGTTAATAAAAGCCAATTTACCTAGGCTTACCGATTGTATATCACTTTGAAAGTGATTCTGGATGATCAGTTTAGAGCTTGCAATATCCTGATCAATTTCAGGGAATTTATTTTCAGGACTATCTCTAAATAATAGTTCATAACCAATTGTTTGATTATTTCTGTCCAGTATAGCCTGACGGGCAATATAGCTTATTTGCATAGGATTATTATTTAAAGAATTATGATAGTTAAAACATACCCTATTATGGCGGTTATTGAAAAGTTATTTTAGTTAAATGTCACTTGTAAACAATATTTATAATATCGCGGCAATATAAGTGGAGTTTGACTCACAAAAATTAAAAATTAATTAGAGTCAGCGTAGCATTAGGGGCCTTTAAGCTTAAGACATCACCATAATTAATATTTGTAATAAATGGTGCTAGGATTTCTAAGTGATTTTTTGGCTGAAAGTGCTCTGTTTTGGTGTTAACCAAAGGCTGATAGATTATGCCAGGATATAATCTATCAGCGCTTAAAACATGACAACGACAGAAACGAAAGTCTTCTGCTGGCATATCTGGATGCCATTTCACTTGTTCAAAGTGATAGTCAATATGATTTAAAACAACTTCTTTACAGTCGAACTGAGCATTCAATGTTGCTCGATGATAATTATCAAGATTTAACCCTAAGGCTTGGAAAAATGGTAATTGCGTAGCAATAGTTCCGGTAAAAAAACGAGGATCGTTTGCCAAGCCCGAGGCTACTTGATGCCCTTTTACTAATACAAAATCAAAGCTGGCCATTTTATCGTGCTTTTACTTAACTATTTGCTCAGCAATTTGATAGTTACCATCAATGTTTTGAACATCTTTTAGTCCTAATGCCCGAGTAACAATGGGCAAAACATTAACATTATCAAAAGCAGCAATTTTTTTGTTTTTGCTAAATGATGGTCCAACGGCAATAAATATAGCATCAAGATCACGTTCTAATTTCGGATCATAGCCATGAGTTTCGGGTGAGCTATGTGAACCACCTTGGTTAAAAATATAAGACGGCAACGCGTCAACTATCACATTTGGAACAACAGAGGTCATACGATTTAAATGCCAATGGGCTGGGTAATTGGGATATTGATAGACACGGTAATGGACATCGTGATCGTATTGTTCACTTTTAAACAATCTAACAGTTTGTGCTAATTTGGTTTCGTTATCACTATATAAATAAAGTTGAGTAGAGCCATTAACCACATTTACCCCTTCAACAATATTTTGTTGCCAATCAATTACGGGGGCTTCATTAATTTTAGTCATACCGTGATCAGAGACAATCACCACATTAACTTGACCTGAAAATTCCTGATTAATTTGTTGCATAAAATCTGCAATTAATTGATCAAGATTTTTAATTGCGTTGATCAGCTCGGGTGAATTCTCACCAAAACCGTGACCTTTATCATCAACGGTGGCAAAATAGCCGGCAATAAAATTTGGTCGCTCAGCTTCAGGTAAACGTAACCATGCTAGTATTTGATTTAACCTTTCTTTATTAGGCGTAGAATGTTTATAGGGGTAATAATAACTGGCTTTTT
The DNA here is from genome assembly GCF_024585285.1 of Colwellia sp. M166. NCBI lineage: Bacteria > Pseudomonadati > Pseudomonadota > Gammaproteobacteria > Alteromonadales > Colwelliaceae > Colwellia > Colwellia sp. M166. The sequence goes on along the minus strand of NZ_CP040755.1, from coordinate 588,470 downwards.
TGTTTGCAACTGCCGTTTCAGACTCTGGCCAAAAATAGACCGCTGACTTGTTACCTTGCATTTCATTAATGTGCCAAATGGGCTCTGCTGTTAACCAACGCGCATCATTCTTCCCATCTCCGAGCTTATATTTTTTATTAATATCTCGATGGAAAAAACTATTATGTACTATGCCATGATTTATCGGATAACGACCAGTAATAATACTTAAATGATTAGGAAAGGTTTTACTCGGATAAACAGGTAATAATGCTTGTGCACTAGTGCCCTGCTCAATAAGTGAAATTAAGCCCTTTGGTTGATATTGCTCAATGTAGCGTTGGGCAAAGCCATCAATTGATAATAATACCAGCGGTGTTTTAGCCCAAATAGCTGTTGAAAAGAAGCAGCTAAATAAGATGATTGTTTTTATATTCATGGGTTATGACCAGGTAAAGTACGCTTATAGCAAATAACATAATGCATTCACTATTTTTGTACAAGTAAGTAGCTTCTCTCGGTATGTTTTTTTGATAAAAAAATAACGCACGTAATACGTGCGTTAAATTATCTAACCTTTAAAGATAAGCTATTCAAATAGCTCTAAAATATTAACTAGGTCTTTTTTACCGTGAGCTATTTCATCCGGTGTTAATCCCGATAATTCATGTGGAAAAACTAACCATTCTGTAGATTCATGGACATAGTAGTCAGGGACCAAATCAACTTTAGAATTCTGAGGTTTGTACCAAGGACAAGCAATTCTGACATCTTTTGGCATATTATTACGGGTTAATTTCTTCATTTGAGCTATTAACGCTTCGATACTGCGCCCTGAATCAAAAACATCATCAACGATCAGTAAACCATCATCTGCATTGGCATTTTCAATAATATAGTGCAAGCCATGTACTTTAATTTCTTTACTTTGCTGATTAATACCGTAATAAGAAGAAGTACGCACTGCAATGTGGTCTGTTTCCACTTTTTTAAAATCAAAATATTCTTGTACGGCAATACCAATTGGTGCGCCACCACGCCATATCCCAACAATAAATTGTGGTCTGAAACCGTCTTCGAAAACTTTCGCAGCTACACGAAATGAATCTTCAAGCAATTCTTGCGCTGTTATAAATCGCTTTTCCATTGATGAGATAACCCCATTTAATTAATTTTTAAAGTAAACAGCATTATAACGCGTTTTTTATCAACCTGAGTAGTCCCGTTGAATAATTTATAGATTTTTATCAATAAAGCTAATTTGCTGGTAAATAGTGGCTACTGCCGCCAAGAAAAATTGTTGGTTTATATTTTCATAACTGTCGCTCGTTTGATGGTAATTTTGATGGTTACCAACACCATAATATATAAAGGGAATTTTTTGCTGATAAAATACCGCGTGATCACTGGCTATTTCCCAACGAATACGCGGCTTTTTACTGCGCCCGTGCTGCTTAAAACCTTGTTTTAATTCGATAGCGTAATTTTGTGTCGTTAATGTTTGTATCACATCTCTGGTTAATATCTCATCAAGCCGTCGACTAATATAGCGTAACTTTTTAGTCGACCGAGTACCTGCAATCATGTCTATGTTAATGTTCAGTGCAATATCAGCTAGTAAGTGCGAATTTTGCTTGATAAAAGCCCGCGCGCCCATTAAGTTAGCTTCTTCGCCATCAGTAAATAGAAATATCACACTATGGCGTAATGGTGACTGTTGTATCCGTTTTGCATAATGTAATAAGGCTGACGTACCTGAAGCGTTATCATCTGCACCATGATATATATTTCGGCCTCGGCTACCAAGGTGATCAAAGTGTGCTGACAGCACAATAAACTTATTTGGCCATATTGTACCTGGCGTAAAACCAACAATATTGTTGCCTTGAGTTGTTTTAAAAAAATTAGTACTGGAGAAACTCGCTTTGTAAGCTGTCGTTAAGGGCATAACTTGATACTGTTGAAGTTGCTTAATAATGTAGTCTTGCGCTAATAGCCCTCCTTTCGTACCAACTTGACGACCCGCTAAGCTATCAGACGACAAGTAGTGTAAATGCTGTAATACTATTTCATCCGGCATTATAGGAATGCTTGGCTTAGCTGTATCAATACTACATGCTGAGCATAAAATAATGCTCATGAGCAGAAAAAAATATTTTAACAAGCCATACACAAATAAATGTCTAATCAAGTTGCTTTAATAGGTTTAACTTGACCAAATATTGTTTATCAAGTTGAGAAATACGATTATGCCTCATCGCCTTTTTTATATAGCTTTCGGCTTTTGTTATTTCATCTAACATAAAATAGGTTTTAGCTAAACCAAAATAAAACTCATGGATATTATCATCTAGCTTGATCGCTTTTTTATAGTGGTTTATCGCTTCACTATAATTTCCCTGATGCAATCTTTCATCCCCAAGCAGTGCATAATAATAAGGATTATTTGCCCGTTTGCGCATTATTTGACTATCAAGTTGTTTCGCTTCGTCATATTTACCATTAATGTGTAACAACAGGCTTAAATTCGACATCGCAGTTAAATTATCGCGGTTTAATTTTATCGCATATCGGTAGGTGTTAATGGCAGGTTGTTGAAAACCTTTGAAACGATATAAAATACCGAGGTTACCCCAAGCAGGAGAAAAAAGTGAGTCCGTGTCGATCGCTGCTTTAAAATAAGCATAAGCGCTTAAATAGTTACCATTTATCATGGCATTGGCGCCTTTATTATTATAAAACATGGCAAGTACAGTATTTTTATTAATTCTATGTTTTGGGAAAGACTTTTTAAGCACAAAAGGATCAAAATCAATCTCAATTTCACTACGCTCCCAAAAGACTAATTTTTGTGGGAGTGGCCCTTCAAATACAGTTAAATTAATATGGCCAGTCAACATGTTAACATTGCCATTACGTACCCAATACTCTGGTATATCAACACGTTGAAAAGCAACATCTAATTTTGCTGCTTTTGCAATTGCGTATGCCATAATTGTTAGCGACAAACAATTTGCGGTTTTATCTTTAAATGCTTGCGCAGCAATTACATTAGCACCCGATTGATAGGCTAAGTTGATCTTGTCAGGGCTGAAAAAAGTCCTCAGTAACTTATTGGTTTTCTTACGCGTATCTCGCTCTGAGCTAATGCTTTTTACCATCTGTTGCATATCTTCACTTAAGGCAAATATTTCCGCCTCTGTTTCAACAACTATATCCTGATGGCCCTTAAATTTATTATCCAGAAAAAGGCTCATGCCTGCTTCTTCAGTTTGATAATTTATCAATGAGCTTGTTGACTGACAAGCCATCAGTAAGATTAATACTGTGCTTATAAGTGAGTAATTGATGAACTTTTTCATATTCACTCCGAGAAAACAACGAACCTACTTTAAGCATAAGTGTTAATTCGATAATGAGGTGTTTTTTAAGTCCGTATTAATAAAAATTTACAATTTATTGCAGATATCCCAAAATAAACACTTATACAATTTGAAACATGTAATCTATAAAGTTCCTTGTTATGCTGCGCGCCAGGTAATTTATACACTTAATTGGTTTCTAAATTTATGAAAAAAACAATCGCCGGATTTTTTACTGGAAGTGCTATTGCCGTTAGTATCATTGTCGCTGTAACAAGCTATCAGCTATATAAAAATAAATATGCCACTATCGATGCACAGTTAAAGGAAATATCAGGCATAGAGTTTGATAAAAATAATAAACTTTGGGCTATTAATGACGGTGGTGATCAAGCAAAACTATATCAAATTAATAAAACTGGCGGTATCGATCGAGAAATAACCATCACTAACGCAAAGAATATTGATTGGGAAGACATGACCCAAGACGACTTTGGCCATTTCTTTTTAGGTGACTTTGGTAATAATGATAATTTACGTAAATGGTTAACAATATATAAAATTGAAAACCCTATTGATATAAAGTCAGTAACAACTCAAGCAGAGATCATCAAGTTTACCTATCCTGAACATACCAGCTTTCCACCTAAAGCACACGAAATGGAATTCGATGTTGAAGCATTCGTCTTCTATAAAAAACATCTTTATTTATTTACTAAAAATCGCACGGTCCCCTTCAATGGCATAACAAGCTTATATAAAATTGGCGATCATGCGGCCAACTATGATGCCAAAAAAATAAGTAAATTTAAAACCTGCACCATCGCGGAAAAATTATGTTGGATAACTTCAGCAGCATTGAGTCCGAGCAGAAAGAGGCTTGCACTGTTAGACTCTCAACGAATTTGGTTATTTGAAAATTGGCATGGTGATGATTTTTTCTCTGGTGATAAGTACCGCATTGATTTGGGTATTGTGACCCAAAAAGAAGCGATTACTTTTCGCGATGAAAATATTATCATTTTTACTGATGAGGAGTTCCATGGTATTGGTGGCAATGCATATTCAATTAATCTTAATGATGTTGAAAAACATAAACTGTCCAATTAAATAGTTACGTGTTACCTTTGTCGGGTCTGTATTTAAAATAAATCATTATTTATCTCATTAAATATCAACAACATAAAAATATAGCTTTATTTATGATATAAAAGCGATGCCAAACTAGATAAATTATAGCTATGATTAAAATACTGACTTATGGTTTAAAAAAAGCACCGCTTTATAGCTAGTTACCCGTGCTAAAGTTAACGCTATAGGAATACAGTTTATGGGAGAATGTGATGACAACAATGCTCACCGGTTTTGTTCAAGGTAAAGTCATAGACTATAAACAGTGGACTAACAATGAATTCTCTATCACGGTTAAAGCCAATATTGCTCCTTACCTCGCAGGACAATTTACTAAACTTGCATTAAAAGGTAATAATGGTGATTGGCACAGACGCGCCTATTCTTTTGTTAACTCGCCTAACCATCGTCTTGGTAAAAACTGTTTGGAGTTTCTTATTATAGATGTTTCTAGTGGTGATTTAAGTCCTAAACTTGCTCAACTTCAGCTTGGTGATGAGGTTTATGTTGGTGAAAAGCCTAGTGGCTTTATGACCTTAAATGAAATTCCTGAAACTGCCACAGAACTTTGGTTGCTTTCAACTGGTACAGCCATTGGGCCTTTTCTTTCACTTCTGTCTGAGCATGAAAGTAAGATACGTTTTAAAAAACTTGTTTTAGTTCATGCAGTTCGCACATCCCAAGAATTAGTTTACCAAGAGCTTATCGCTAATTTACAGCAAGAATACCGCGGGAAACTGACTTATATTCCAATAGTTTCTCGGGAAAAACATCAGCATATACTTTCAGGTAGAATTCCAGCACTATTGCGTGATGGTCGTTTAATGCAAGCAGCGAACTTATTTCCTGATAAACACAATAGCTTTTTTTACTTATGTGGAAACCCTGCCATGGTACATGACACCCGAGATGTATTGTTAGCCCTTGGCTTTGCAAAACATTTAAGGCGCTCCAAAGGACATTTTAGTTTTGAAAACTATTGGTAAGTACAAGCTTAACTTATAATAGAAAATTTGTTAGCGTCAGTTTTAACAATGAAAACGCTAACAAATTTATTGATTTCAATACTAAAAAATATTCATTAACATAAGTTCTGTTTGCTTAAGCTCTGACAGTTCAATTAAATAATTATCAACAGCCCCTAATTAGCCCTCATAAAATAAGCACAAATCTACGCCACTAAATACAGGTATTACTGTGCTTAAATTATCCGCAATCACAGCAATATTTCATGGAATTATTTCGATGCTAAACTGAAATTTTTTATAAAAAGTTTATTTCAACGATTTGATACAGGCTTAATAATAACAATAGAGCATTGATAAATAGTTTAGAAAAAGCAAACAAAGCCATTCAATAACCCTACAAGTATCAATGCTTAACCATTCACACCGATTATCGAGTTTAATAAAGTAATTAACCTCCGTAAAAATTAATTACCATAAATAATTAGCTAGACCCGAAGTGAACATTTACCAACTAAACACAATAGAGTTGCTGGAGTTGTTTTTAATACTTGACAGGGAGTTACTGGGGTTGCGATAAATGCGTATTGATAACTCTCAGGGTTATCAATATGTTTACATATGAGGTTATTGGGGTTATAGTTTCAAGTTAACAAATAAAGGACGAAATTATGAAATATCCAGTTTTGGTGTTACGTAATAACGAAGAAAAAAATTATCTGTTTTCAATTGTTGATTTGCCTGGTTGTAAGGTGAAAGCAATAACGATAGATGAGGGACTTCTATTGCTAAATGAAGCAATGGCAGCACACTTAAAAATTCTGGTGGAATATGGCGAACAAGTGCCACAAGCGAAAACGATTGAACATCATATGTTGATGTCTACAGCTATCTCACCTATTTGGGCGGTACTTGATTTTGATATTGTTCCTTACATGGGCAAAAGTCATAAGATAAACGTGACCCTGCCTGAATTATTAATAAAACAAATTGATGATCGGGTGGCTAAATCTTCAGATCACAAAACACGCTCTGGTTTTATTGCTATGGCTTGCATTGCTGAGTTATGTCACTAGAAATAGTTTTATTGCTTTGTAACTGCACGTTATATTTTAAATAGCCAGCAAGAATTAATAAACTTCGAGGCCTAAATCAGGTAAAATGAGCGCTCTTTAAAATAAATAAAAGGTTAAAAAATTGACCATTGAAAATGCAAACTTATTGCTGCTAAGTAGCTCTCGTGTTGGTGATACAAAATATTTGCAACATGCTTTGTCGCTGATAAAGGCAAAATTAAATGGTGTTAGCGAGCTATTATTTATTCCCTATGCTGGCGTTACTGTAAACTATGATGACTACACGGCTATGGTACAAAGTGCCCTCATTGATAGCGGTATTACCGTAAAAGGTATTCATAAGTTTGACGATCCAGTTAAGGCAATTAATACCGCCAAAGCGATAGCAGTTGGCGGTGGTAATACTTTTCATTTATTACATCAGTTGTATCAACACAATCTTATCAAAGCCATTCAAGATAAAGTTACTCAAGGTATACCTTATATTGGCTGGAGTGCAGGCTCTAATGTCGCTGGCCTTTCAATACGTACAACCAATGATATGCCAATAATTGAACCGAAAAGTTTTGATGCTTTACAGCTTGTTAATTTTCAGCTCAATCCTCATTATACTGATCATAATCCACCGGGTCATAATGGTGAGACACGTGCCCAACGCTTAGCAGAATTTATGGTGCTCAATGAAACCACACCGATTGTGGCCATTGTTGAAGGTACGGGATTAGATATTAAAGACAACACCATGGCATTAGTGTCTGGTTTATCTGATACTGACAAAGATGCTGATGGTTTTTTGTTTAAAGGCAACAATAAATCAGTCATTACCACTGACTCTAACTTAGACAGTTTGCTTAAGTAAAATTGATTTTTGTTTAAAATATAAACGCTTGTAATAACGATATATTACAAGCGTTAAAACTATTTATAACTATTGGTAAGATTCACTTGTGTAACAGAGGTTAAATTAAATTGCTCTGTTATTAGGGAAATATTAATTTTCTTTGCGGCTTGTTTGATATCTTGTTCAAAAGCTAGTTCTGCTAGTTTTGGCACCGGTAAAAGCTCAGTTAATTCAGCAATATTTTCTGTTAAATATGGCATGCTTTCTGGACAATTGGCGATCCAGCCCAAACAATTAAGACCATCGGCCACAATGGCTTGATAGGTTAATATTGCATGATTTAAGCAACCAAGTTTCATATTAACGATAAGTATTACATTTTGCTGAGTTGCTTGTACAAATTCTGAAAGATAGTTACCATGCCCCAAAGGTAAACGCCATCCCCCTGCGCCTTCACAAATAATAATTTCGGGCTCTAAGGCAATGATATCGTCATAGCCTTGTTTTATGTCAGTTAAATTTATTGTTTGCTGTAATTGAATTGCGGCAATATGAGGTGCAATGGCTGGTTCAAAAGCAATAGGGTTAATTTGTAAAACTGTCTGTTGGCAATTAGCTTGTTTGAGTAATAACAAAGCATCTTCATTAACGAGTTCATTATTGACATACTGACAGCCTGCAGATATTGGCTTATATACGGCAACTTTTATATTGTTTACCACAAAGGCATTTACCAAAGCTTGTGCTGCATAAGTTTTACCGGCGTCGGTATCAGTGGCTGTAATGAATATTTTCAACATATTGGAAACTCTTAAAGGTGTATTGCAATTAGTGAGTTAAGACTGAGTTATTTAGCTCAGCTTAACCACTAAGCCCGAAAAAACTTTATAAGTAGCTGGATAAATATTATTTGGCTCTAAAAAATCTTGATAACTTTTAGTCATTTTTTGCCATTTATCTTTACCCGCTAAGCCCTTACCTTGTTTCTTAGGAACATGATTAGCACCAAGACTTTTTAATTCATGAGCAAGATGCAAAACATTTTCATATTCTAAAATAATATCTTGTTGTTTAGCTTCCAATAATTTGCGGTCTGGCCCATTCAACAATGCTCTAACTTCACGCTCTGCTTTAAAATCGATCACGTGTTGATCATCATCAACTTGTGCCCACGCTGACTTTAACTCAAATAATGTGCCATTAACCAGAGTACTAAAGATGAAAAGTCCGCCAGGCTTCAAAACTCTCATCACTTCGTTTAAAACTAAATCTAATGGATCACACCACTGGATCATCAAGTTAGAATAAATAAAATCAATGCTATTATCTTGTAACGGTATCTTATAGGCATCGGCCTCTAACCAACAAATAGCTTGATTGCGATTTTCTTGAGCAAATATCAGCATATCTTTTGATATATCTAAGCCCATAACTTGCTGATAGCTGCTGGCTAAAAGGTCAGTAAAAAAACCAGTTCCTGAGCCCAAATCTAACACCGTTAAGTCATTGCGATTAGGTAACCATGGCATTAAATGTTTGCCACTATAACGTTGTAAACGTGCTGATATATCATAAGATGCGCTGGCAGAACCAAAAGATTTCGCTATTTTATAACGACTAGTCATTTTGGGCATTATTGTATAACCTCATTGATACAATTAGCTAAGTAATTGATATCTTTAACTTCATGGCTCGCAGTTATAGTAACACGTAACCTTGAGCTATTTTGTGGAACGGTCGGAGGGCGAATAGCACTGAGCCAAATGCCTTTATTTCGTAATTGCTGACAAACATCCAGTGTGGTGATCTCATCACCAATGACAATGGCATGAATTGATGATGAGTTCTCAATTAACTTTATTTTTTTATCAAGCTTTTCAGTAAGCAATTTACTCAGTTCAATAATTTTTTCACGACGCCAATGCTCAGTTTGAATAATTTCAATACTCTTTTTTGTCGCCCAAGCTAAGGCCGGAGATATCGCCGTTGAATAAATATAATGCCGAGAAAAATTTATCAAATATTCGGCTAAGTTATTATCGCAGGCGACAAAGGCACCACTGGTTGCGATACTTTTACCAAATGTTGCCATAACAACATCGATATCCGCTAAACTGGAACTGCCTTGGCCTTTATTGCCAATAACACCGATACTGTGGGCATCGTCTAAATATAGCAAAGCTTGATGTTGTTGTGCTATTTTTGCTAAATTAGCCACGTCAGCCTGATCGCCATCCATACTAAAAACACCTTCAGAAACAATGACCTGATTTAATTCATTATCTTGATTTTCAGTTTGCTGGTTTTTTGCTAAAAAGCGTTGTAGTTGCTCAATATCATTATGCAAAAAGCGTTTTACTTTCGCAGCACTCGACCGTGCCCCATCGATCAATGAAGCATGACTCAACTTATCTAAATAAAGTTGGCTGCTTTCATGCCCTAATGCCTGCATTAAAGCACTATTTGCAGAAAATCCGCTCGCAAAGAGTAAACATTTTGGCTTATTTAACCAATCACAAATATCGTGTTCTAATGCTTGGTGTGCATAAGAGTAACCGGTAATTAAACTTGAGCCACTAGCACAAGTGCCAAACCTTTCGGCGCCAACGGATAATGCTTGGTTTATTTCTCGATGATGATTTAAGCCAAGATAGTCATTTGATGAAAAGTTTAAATAGCTTTTATCATTAATCTTGACATAACGACCATTTTGCTCAGCAACGCACTGACGTGCGCGATATCGCGCACATTGTTTTTGTTGTTCAACATCGGCAGTTAAAAAATTAAACGCCATAACACTTAATTGACAGCGTTATAGAATAAGTCACTATTTTGTTGATCAATGACTGCGGTTTTAAGTTTTTCATCATCAACGTCTGAGCTAGCTATCGTTTCAGTATTGATACCTAAGCGCTCAAATAACATCATGTCTTTATTTGCTTCTGGGTTGCCTGTAGTCAATAATTTACAACCGTAAAATATTGAATTTGCTCCGGCTAGAAAGCACATGGCTTGCATTTGTTCATTCATGGCATCGCGTCCAGCTGACAAGCGAACATGGCTTTTAGGCATCATGATACGTGCCACAGCTATACAACGAATAAATTCAAAGTGATCTAAGTCAGCAACATCAGATAACGGCGTACCTTCAATCTTAACTAACATATTAATAGGTACACTTTCTGGTTGCGGTGAAAGGTTTGCTAGCTGCGCAAGTAATGACGCTCGGTCTTTGCTTTCTTCCCCTAAGCCAACAATACCGCCACTACAAACTTTCATACCTGAACTTCTGACATTGGTTAAAGTATCTAAACGGTCTTGATAAGTACGTGTGGTAATAATTTGATTATAATGCTCTGGTGAGGTATCTAAATTATGATTGTAATAGTCTAAACCTGCGCCTTGCAATTCATCGGCTTGGTCAGCAGATAACATACCTAATGTCATACAGGTTTCAAGCCCGAGTGCTTTTACGCCCTTCACCATTTCTACCACTAATGGCATATCTCTTGCTTTTGGATTACGCCAACCTGCGCCCATGCAGAAACGCGTTGAACCTTGATCTTTTGCCACTTGTGCAGCTTCAAGCACTTTTTCAACTGCCATTAAGCGTTCTTTATCGATATCGGTTTTGTATCGTGAACTTTGTGAGCAATATTTGCAATCTTCTGGACAGGCACCCGTTTTAATCGACAATAAGGTACTGACCTGCACTTCATTAGGATTAAAGTTTGCACGGTGAATAACTTGTGCTTTAAACATCAAGTCATTAAATGGCATATCAAACAGGGCTTTAACTTCATGTGCTTGCCAATTATGGCGAATTTCGCTGCTAGCTTGATTGCTATTATTGCCGATGGTATCAGACATAGATTGGCTTACCGCTGATGTTTGCTGTGTCATAGTTATTCACTCGTGTTGAAATTGCATCTCGTAATATTAACGGGTAGTCTATGCGTCAACATCAATATGTCAACTAATTTACTTAGCCAAGCTTTACATATGAACAATAAACAAGCAGAAATACTCGAATTCGATAAAAATCATGTCTGGCACCCTTATACTTCTATGTCAAAGCCTCTACCGTCTTACCTGGTAAAGTCTGCTCAGGGGGTATACATTTATTTAGCTAGTGGCGAAAAAGTGATTGATGGCATGTCATCATGGTGGTCTGTGTTACATGGCTATAATCACCCAGAATTGAACCAAGCACTAATTAAACAAAGTGAAAAATTTTCCCATGTTATGTTTGGTGGTCTAACGCATGAACCTGCGGTCGAGTTAGCAAAAAACTTGATCGCCATGACACCGGGTGGTTTAAATAAAGTGTTTCTTAGTGATAGTGGCTCAGTATCTGTAGAAGTGGCACTTAAAATGGCCATTCAATATTGGCATAGCAAAGATAAGCCTGAAAAGCATAAAATATTGACGGTAAAGAATGGTTATCACGGTGATACCTTTGCCGCTATGTCAGTATGCGATCCCGTTAACGGTATGCATCAACTGTTTGAGACTGTGCTCATGAAAAACTTGTTTGCACCCGCGCCAAAAATAGGCTTTGAACAAGTTTGGCAAGCGGATGATGCATTAGCACTAGCCGCTATGTTTGAACAACATCACCATGAGATAGCGGCATTTATTATTGAACCCATCGTGCAAGGCGCTGGTGGTATGCGCATATACCACCCAAATTATTTAAAAACCTGTCGAGCATTATGCGATCAATACCATGTCTTGATGATTGCCGATGAAATTGCCACAGGTTTAGGCCGAACAGGTAAGTTATTTGCTTGTGAATGGGCTGATATCAGCCCTGATATTATCTGCTTAGGTAAAACCTTAACTGGTGGCTATATGACATTAGCAGCTACCTTATGTACCGACGAAATTGCCAATAGCATCAGTAATGGCGAAGCCGGTTGCTTTATGCATGGCCCTACTTTTATGGGCAATCCACTAGCTTGTGCTGTCGCTAATGCTAGCCTTAATATTCTAAAACGTAATGAATGGCAGCAGCAAGTCGCCAATATCGAGGCGATATTCAAACAACAGTTGTTACCATTAAAAACCCATCCAAGAGTACATAATGTTAGAGTTTTAGGTGCGATAGGTGTTGTTGAAGCAACGGAAAATGTTGATATGGCTGAAATACAAAAGCGTTTTGTTGAATTGGGCGTATGGATACGCCCTTTTGGTAAACTTATTTATGTTATGCCACCCTTTGTCATTGATATAGAACAATTAACTTTATTGCTTAAGGCCATTAGTACAGTATTAAACGAAGATTCATGCTTTATACAGCAGTAAAGTAAATAGCAATATTCAATTAACCGATATTGGCTTCTGAAATTTGTACTAAGATAAAGCTTACCCAGGCGATGGTGATAGTCAGTAACAATAAGATATTGAAATGTTTACCATCGCTTTTACGCCGACTACGATACTTGTCGAGTATTAAGCAAAAATAGCTACACAAAGCACTTAACCACAAAACAATATATAAATAACCCGTTAAAGGGGTTAACCAAAATTTTCTGATTTCAATATTATGATAGCGCAATAGACCATAATCGGAATCAGGTGCTGCGTAGTATGAAACAATTAAGGCAAAAACAAATAATCCCCAACCAATAATGGCTAAGGCTCTGACAATATAAGTCCATATATCAACCGCACTCCTGCGCTCTTTTTTTGATATTTTCATCGTAGCTACCGCCTTTTCTGACTAATTCTTAATTTTTATTTTTATATAGACCGGATTTAACAACTTTTACTTGTTAAACCTTATAAGCAAGGTAACATATCAATCCTTAAAATTTGAGTATATTTTGACAGAAAAGAGGTTTGTAAATGTCAGTCATTGCAATTACTGATATCTTGACAGGTAAATACCCTGTTAATGAATCAATTACTATCCATGGTTGGATCCGCACACGTCGTGATTCCAAAGCAGGTATTTCATTTTTAGCGATACATGACGGCTCATGTTTTGACGCTATTCAGGCAATTGCTCCGAGTAATTTGGATAATTATCAGACTGATGTATTAAAACTAACGACTGGTGCGGCTGTAAAAGTTACCGGTACTTTGGTGGAATCTCCTGGTAAAGGTCAATCGTTTGAACTACAAGCAGAGCAAGTTGAAGTATTAGGTTTAGTTGAAGACCCTGATACTTATCCAATGGCAGCAAAACGCCACAGTATTGAATTTTTACGTGAGCAAGCACATTTACGTCCGCGTACTAATATTGGCGGCGCAGTAACGCGTGTTCGTAATACTTTGGCACAAGCAGTACATCGTTTCTTACATAGTAAAGGTTACTTTTGGATCAGCACGCCATTAATTACCGGTAGCGACTGTGAAGGCGCAGGCGAAATGTTCCGCGTGAGTACCCTTGATATGGAAAACTTACCTTTAAATGATCAAGGTAAAGTTGATTACGACCAAGATTTTTTCGGTAAAGAAACATTTTTAACGGTTTCAGGTCAGTTGAATGTTGAAACCTATTGTTGTGCCCTTTCTAAAGTGTATACTTTTGGCCCAACATTCCGTGCTGAAAATTCAAATACAACTCGTCATTTGGCAGAATTTTGGATGATAGAGCCAGAAATCGCTTTTGCTGATTTATCAGACGCCGCTGATTTAGCTGAAGAAATGTTGAAGTATGTTTTCCAAGCCGTGCTTGATGAGCGTGCTGATGATATGGCTTTCTTTGAACAACGCGTCGATAAAACAGTTGTCGATCGTTTAAATTCAGTGATCAACAACGACTTTGTGCGTTTAGATTATACTGATGCGATTACAATCTTAGAAAACTGTGATAAAAAGTTTGAAAACAAAGTGGCTTGGGGCGTAGATTTAAACTCAGAGCACGAACGTTACTTAGCTGAAGAGCACTTTAATGGTCCAGTAGTTTTACAAAACTACCCGAAAGATATTAAATCTTTCTACATGCGCTTAAATGATGATGGTAAAACGGTTGCTGCCATGGATATTCTTGCACCTGGCATTGGCGAAATTATTGGTGGTAGTCAACGTGAAGAGCGTTTAGATGTTTTAGATAAACGTTTAGCTGAAATGAATTTAGATCCGGCTGATTACAGCTGGTATCGTGATTTACGTCGCTACGGTACTGTACCTCATTCTGGTTTTGGTTTAGGTTTTGAACGTTTAGTAGCTTATGCTACGGGTATGCAAAACGTTCGTGACGTGATCCCTTTCCCTAGAACACCAAACAACGCATCATTCTAAACTAGAGATACAATCTTGTACTAAAAACCCTCAATTGAGGGTTTTTTTATTTGCTTACTTTCAAGCACCATCGGCAACAAGAGCTAAATGATGCATGCCTAAAAGTAATGCACGTAGTCATCAAGATTTCGACTGTTTTTCAAAGGTAATTCTTTGCTCTTATCACCAATATAAACAAAACCGACAATCTCCTCATGCAACTCTATACCTAAACGTTCTTTTACCAACGGATGATAGCTCATTTCTCCTGTGCGCCACATGGCGCCAAAACCTAAACTTGTTGCAGCCATTTGTACTGCATGTGCCGCACAACCTGCGGCAATAAGTTGCTCTTGCTTTGGTACTTTTACGTGCTGATGAAACTTAGTGCTAACAACAATAATTAAAGGCGCACGAAATGGCATTTTACTGGCCTTATCTATTTTGGCTTCATCGCCATTATCACTGGTAATAGCCGACTTGAACGCTTTACTTAACTTGCTCAGGCCTTCATCTTTCACTACAGTGAAGCGCCATGGGGTTAAACCGGCATGATCAGGAACCCGCATTCCGGCTTTAAGGATACTATTAATAACGTCCTCATCAGGTGCATTGCCTTGCAAATGTGGATTAGACTGACGAGTATGTAAAAACTCCAAAACATTCATAAAACTGTAAATTCCTTTGATTAATCCTTTAGGGTTTAATAATTGACATTTTTATCTTCATGTCAGATTAATAAATTCAAAGCATAATAATGATAAAACTAAACGCTATCTTATTGTTAACATATACATTAACATTTATTTGTCATTAAAATCATCCAACTAATTAGCTTTTTTTCAACTGACTTCAACGAGCTCGTCCCAACATTAGGTTATAAATAGTAGAACGTGCTTAGCTGTTAATCATTTCATTTAAGCAATTGACAAAAATATTTACACTTTCGACTACTTAAATCAACGAATTTTCAGTAGCATATAGCTATCTAATATAAATAACCTATAGACAGGTCATATGAAAGAAAACAAAAGTACATTGGCAAGAATAACCTTAGGGTTATTTAGTTTGCTCAATACTTCACGAAAAATTATTATTAACTTAGTGTTTTTTACCGTGTTACTGCTGCTATTTATTGCAATTAGTACAGGTGAAGAGAATATTAAGGTAGAACCAGGATCGGCACTTATCTTGAACATCCGTGGTGATATTGTTGAGCAAAAGCATAATATAGATCCAATGGATACTTTTATCAGTGAAGCGCTAGAGCAACCTGACACAGCACCAGAAGTATTGCTAGCTGACATTTTAGCCGTGATAAAAAATGCTGAAACTGATGACCGCATTAGTATGCTGGTATTAGATTTAAAAAATATGCAAGGCTCGGGCATTACTAAATTAAATGATGTCGCCAAAGCAGTACAGCAATTTAAAAGCAGTGGTAAACAAGTCATTGCTGTTGGTGAACAGTACAGCCAAAATCAGTATTACCTTGCAAGTTATGCCGATGAAATTTGGCTTAATCCAAAAGGTTGGATGCTATTAGACGGCTATGGACGTTATCAACTCTACTTTAAATCAGCCTTGGAAAAACTTGCTATTAGTCAACACGTTTTTCGCGTCGGTACTTATAAGTCAGCTATAGAGCCTTATATCAGAGACGATATGTCAGACGCTGCCAAAGAAGCTAACCAATTATGGTTAAACGATCTCTGGCAACAATATAAAACCGATGTGGCTACGCAACGTAACTTTTCAGTCAGCAATTTTGATGAAAATGTTGATGTTTTAGTTACTAAGTTAAAAGCAGCCAACGGTAATATTGCCGAATATGCTTTAGCTAATAAATGGGTTGATGCCCTAAAAACGCGAGAGCAAGTAACCCAAGATTTAATCAACATGGTTGGCAGTGATGGTGAGTCAGGTTATAAAAGTATAACTTTTAATGACTACTCAAAAGCCATTACCTCAAGTATTAACATGGAAAATTTTGATAGTGATAAAATTGCTGTCATTGTCGCCAAAGGCACCATTTTAGACGGTAATCAAAAGCCAGGTAAAATTGGCGGCGAGAGTACGGCGGCTTTATTACGTAAAGCACGTGAAAACAATCAAGTTAAAGCCGTTGTCTTGCGCGTCGATAGCCCAGGTGGCAGTGCATACGCTTCAGAAGTTATTCGCCAAGAAGTGGAATTACTTAAAGCAGCAGGTAAACCAGTTATTGCTTCTATGGGAACTTATGCCGCATCAGGTGGTTATTGGATCTCTGCTTCAGCTGATAAAATTTATGCCTCCCCGACGACTATTACCGGCTCTATTGGCATTTTTGGTTTCTTTATGACCTTTGAAAATACCTTAAGTAAATTAGGTATTCATACCGATGGCGTAGGTACCACAGATATTGCTGGCTTTGGCATCACCCGCGCATTAACACCGGGCATGGCAAATATTGTGCAACTTAATATTGAGCGCGGCTATCGTGATTTTATTGAGCTTGTTGCAACCAATCGCAATATGAGCACTGAGCAAGTTGATGCTATTGCGCAGGGTCGTGTATGGTCAGGTTCAAAAGCATTAGAGCTTGGTTTAGTCGATGCATTAGGGAATCTAGACAGTGCCATAGAAGCTGCAGCTGAACTTGCTAACCTAACAGATTATGAAACATTGTTAGTTGAGAAACAAAAAAGTTCACGCGCACTGTTCTTACAAAGTTTATTTGGCCAAGCTTCTGTTCTATTAGGTCAAACATCTGATAGAGATTATGACGAAAGTGCCTTAACTGAAATCATCAGTAAGTTATCGCTTGAATTAAAGCAATTAGCACAACTAAATGATCCTCAAGGTATCTACTCGTTTTGTTTGGCTTGTGAAGTTGACTAATTACAGTTAACTGACTTCATTAAGCCTCGAATTATCGAGGCTTTTTTATTTTAAGCCGTTAGTTTTCTCACCTGTATATCTTGGCATTATGTTATAGTCTCGAATAATTCCAGTAATTTTGGCATCAATCCGTAATGCCACTCTCTTATAAAGACCTGAGCTATGAGAAAACGCATATATATCGCTTATACCGGTGGTACCATCGGTATGAAACCAAGCGAAAATGGTTATATTCCACAGAAACAACATTTAACCGACGCGATAATGAAAATGCCCGATTTTCATCGGGAAGAAATGCCGGCATTTACCATCAATGAATATCAGCCTTTAATTGACTCATCTAATATGTCTCCAGCTGATTGGCAACGTATTGCTGATGATATTAAGCAACACTATGATGACTATGATGGTTTTGTTGTCTTGCATGGTACTGACACCATGGCTTATACCAGCTCAGCATTATCGTTTATGTTAGAAAACTTAAGTAAACCGGTGATTGTAACCGGATCTCAAATCCCTTTAAGTCAACTGCGTTCAGACGGACAAGAAAATCTACTAAATTCTCTTTATATCGCGGCCAACTATCCTATCAACGAAGTGGGGTTGTATTTTAGTAACAAACTTTTTCGTGGCAACCGCAGTATAAAAGCTTATGCGGATGGTTTTGATGCCTTTGACTCGCCAAATTTACCACCTTTACTTGAAGCTGGAATTAATATTAAGTTGATCCAAGGAAAAATTTCAGAGCCGGTAGCATTACCTTTGGCGTTGGCACAAATTACGCCACAACCTATAGGTGTGGTGCATTTATATCCTGGAATATCAGTAGAATTAATAAAAAACATTATTAAACAGCCGGTTAAAGCATTAATAATTAGAAGTTACGGTGTCGGAAATGCCCCACAAGATCAAGCATTATTAGATTGTTTAGCACAAGCAAATAATAGCGGTATTGTTATTGTTAATTGTAGTCAATGTATTAAAGGTACAGTCAATATGAAAGGTTATGCTACCGGTAATGCGTTGAGCAAAATTGGGGTTATTAGTGGTCATGATATGACTTTAGAAGCCACATTAACAAAATTACATTACTTGCTAAGCAAAAATTACAGCCACGCGAAAATTTGCCAACTGCTTGAAGTCAATTTACGGGGTGAATTAAGCTAACGCTTTCGAAAATAAAGGCATAGAAAACAACAAAAAAGTCAGCATTATAATGCTGACTTTTTTACTATTAATAGAAACTATCTTATTGAAAAATAGGTTTAATACGTGCCAAGTACTCAACATCTTGCACAGTAAATTGGCCTAACATTAACCACTGGGTAAACTTAGCGGGTAAGTCAATGGCTATCCCTGAAGACATTTGGGCTTGCATTAAATTTACCTGCACAGTCATCCGATGCTGTTGCAATTCACTTGGCGAAGGTCGACCCGATAAGATTTCAAGCTCTAATGTAGCTTCTGCTCGATTTACAGTCTTAGTATTGGTCGCTAAATCTTTCAGTTTTTTCTGCCAAAAACTACTTAACTGCTGATAATCAGTTTGCTCAGTAAAGCTTTGCGATTGTTCCAGCGCTTGTTCTAGCGTAGAAAATAAATAACCCCACTGCCTTTTTTCATCCGCAAGCTTTAAATCAACAATTTTCTGCTCTACTGATTTTGCTTTAGCATTAATTTGCTTTTCAAGCGTTAGCATTTTTGGCTTTTGCTGGCTAACTTCTTGATATAAGCTTTGCAGTGCTTGTGAAAATTGTTGCAGCGTTGATAATTGCGTTAAGTTAACAAATTGCCCTTCTAGTGCTGCTAAAGCATTAAGCAACTCAGTCGTTTTAGCGCTTGTTGCTGACTTTTCCAAAGCACTTTGTTGCTCTCGCTTAGCAAAAATATCATCATTAATTTTTCTAAAATTTTGCCAAAGTTTATTTTCTACTTTTGGACCAGCATAACCTATGTTGCGCCATTGAGTTTGTAGATCTTTGACTTGCGCTACAGCAGCAAAAACATCTTCTTCAGTAAGTAACTTTTCAGCTGACTTAATTAAGTTTTGTTTTGCGAACTTATTTTGTTGATGAAAATCTTTAATCGCTGACTTAACAGGCTGTAGTGCTAAATTAAATTGATTATTAACCTCTTGGTACACTGAGCGATCAATTTGACCCGCACTTTGCCATTGTTTAATTAACTGATTTAATTCTACTTCTACACCTTTGTAATCACTGATGTTATCTGCTTCTGTTGTCGTGTTTATTTTTTCTGCCAGTAAGTTTGCTTGCTCGACATAGGATTGACGGGTGATCAGGTGTTGTGCACGTAATTTTTCTTGTTCGGCAAAATATAATCGACAAGGCGCAAATGCGCTTTCACATAATTGGTTAAATTCAGTATTTAAACTCTGTTCGGCATCATCGTCTGCATGACCCAAGCTGTTCCATGTTTTCCTGTATTGCTTTACTTTTTCCGCTTGTTCATTAGGATTATCAAGCGGGGTTTCAACAATCGCTTTAATTTCAGCTAAAAGCTTTTGCTTTCGTGGCGTGGCAATATAGTGTTCCCAATCGGCTAATTCAGCAATTTTTTCATTGATTGCATCATAATCTTTTTGGATACGATGCTGCTGTTGTTCAGATAAAGCATTAAATAGTTGTTTGGCCTTTTTAAAAACACCAAACGCTACATTGTACTTTCCAGCACCGATCAGTCGTTTAACATCATGTAATTTTTTCTGTGTGGCTGAGAACTCTTGCTTTTGCTGCTGTTGTAATGGTTTTAATGCTGCACGCCAATTTTTTTGAATTTCTTGTGCTGAAGATTTTATCGAATTAGGTAAACTACCAGAGGCTTTTTTCTCTGCTTTC
The DNA here is from genome assembly GCF_024585285.1 of Colwellia sp. M166. Lineage (NCBI taxonomy): Bacteria > Pseudomonadati > Pseudomonadota > Gammaproteobacteria > Alteromonadales > Colwelliaceae > Colwellia > Colwellia sp. M166. The sequence continues at coordinate 568,148 of NZ_CP040755.1, read as the reverse complement.
TGCCAGTTTGTTAGCCACTGCTGATAAATTGCCTGTCGTTCATTCATCTCTACAACTGTTGTTGGTAATGCTAATTGAGAGATTTTTGAAATTAAATGTGTCGCATCACTAACCGATTGCGCAATTTCAGGTAATTGCTGTAACTTTTGCTGTTGCTGACAAATTTTAGTGATAAAGCTATTTTGTTCATTTTTGCTTAACGCTGAAGCAATTATTTCACTGGTTAACTTATCAAACAACGTTTGGTATTGCTGTTCATCAATCGCTTCATTTTCGAAAATACTGGTGCTCAGCGTTTGATCAATAATAGCCAGTGTTTTTTCAAAGTGTTGTCGTGCTTGTTGTTTTTTCTCATCAAGCTCTCGGGCTATTTCTGCTTGCGTATATTGCTCAGCCTTAACCGCAAACAACTTATCAAGCTGTGCCAAAATAGTTGCTTTTTTATCGGTGAAGTTGCTGATTTCAACGCTTTGAAAACAATCGAACTCGGTAGCTAAAACCTGCCATTCATCAACCAATTGTGTACGTTTGGTTAAATAGGCTTCATATTCATATTGATCTTTTAACGCTTGTAGTTTAGCTAAAACTAAATTGATTTTTTTACGTAATGCGATAGGTTGTTCGATAACAAACTGTAATCGGCTAATTTTGTCAGTTAACTGTTGCGTGACATCAGCATCAGTGGATTTTTTCTTTAATTTTTCTAATAGCTCTATATCATCTACGTTATCGATAATATATTGCTGAACTTGTACATTTTGCTTTTGATTAAACAAATTGAGCAATAGGTGAGGCTTTAATACTGCTTTACTGGTTGGATCGTTTGCTTTGGCTCTATTCGCTATTTTTTCAAATAAGGCAATAATCAAATTACCGTCTTCAGCTATTTTCAACCAATCTTCATACAAACTATAGTGATTATACCTCGCGATGTAAGCGAGTTTTTCTTGCTCAGAAACTTTGATTTCATCTTGCTCTGTGAGAATAGCGGCAACTTTTTTACCGGCATACTGCTTAATCTTGGCCATTGAATTTTCTTGACTATGCATTAACCAAGATTGATAACTGGCTAGTTTAATTAAAGCGGCACGTCGAACATTTTCATTTTCATCGGCAATGGCAAGTTGAGCAATAATTTCATGTTGTTCTGGTGCATCAATAGATAAACTACTATTGATGGCTTCGACACGCACACTACTATTTTTATGTTGCCATTTCTTTTTTAAAAACTTGGAAAAAATCATATATTTGAAAACCTAGCAATATCATTGCTATCTAACGCTGTGGGAAAGTCTGAACGTAGTTCACTTTTTGATTTAATAATCATCTCGCCTTTAGGGCCAATGGACAATGTTTGATCTGAATTTAAATGTTTAGATTGATAAGCCATGGTAATTTGTACAGCAGTCATCTGCTGCTCTTTATCAACAGACGTGCCTTCTGGCCATTTACCCGTTTCAGCGGCGCACTTTAAACGCAGGTACATTTCTTCTGACATAGTGTCAACTAACTGAATTATATCCATGAAAATCTCTTTAAATAAGGTTGATTACGCTTGGTTACGCTTGGTTAATATAAGTCTGACTCGCGTTACAATATAGAGTATAAAGCCTAGAATAGTACTAGCGATAGCACTAATATATTGCCAAGTACCTGGTTGAGCATCTTGCCAATACAGAAAAAGGAAACCACCACAAAATAACAGCATAGCGATAAAAGAATGATTCATTAATTGTTGCGATTTTTTTACCGCACTAACGCGTTTTAAGTTCGCTATTTTATCTGCATCCAATACGGTTAAATCAAGCTGACAATAATGACATGATTTGACTTTATCAGAAATTTTTTTCTTACAACTAGGGCAATTGATAACGGCCATTTTTTCACCTCTTTTTCGACACTATATTTTACCTAAAAAAAACACCCTTGCGGGCGTTTTTTTTCAGTAAATAACATTTATTTTTTATTTTGTTGTTCTAGACGCTTTTCCCAGAAATCAGCATTTTCAATTTCCAGGCTTTTTGGATCAAAAGTATAATTATCGACGCCCTCTTTTTGTTGTCTTTCATAATCTTTTAGCGCCTTAACTGCTGGTTTAGCCATAAAGAAAATAATAAGAATACCAATAATATTTAACCAAGCCATCATACCAACACCTACATCACCCATCCCCCATGCAACATCTGCGGCTTTAACGGTTCCGTAAAAGGTCGCTGTCATGATCAACACTTTTAGTAAAAAAGTTAATGCCGGTAGGTTATAGGTACGTTTAATGTATGAAACATTATTTTCCGCGATAAAGTAATACGCCAAAATAGTGGTAAAAGCAAAGAAAAACAATGCAATAGCAATAAATGGCTTACCAAAACCTGTTAGCATACTTTCAACAGCAATTTGAGTAAAAGCGGGGCTATTAGCGGCAATATCGCCAGCAATATTTTGTACGATAAAGCTTGCTTCACCTTCTAATCTGACATTATAAGACTGTGTGATCAAAATCATAAAGGCGGTCGCTGTACAAACAAATAACGTATCTATGTATACAGAAAATGCTTGCACCAAACCTTGTTGTGCCGGATGGTCAACTTCAGCAGCGGCTGCTGCATGTGGTCCTGTACCTTGTCCTGCTTCGTTAGAGTAAACACCACGTTTAACACCCCAACCGATTGCTGCGCCTACACCAGCCATTGGTGTAAATGCATCAGTAATGATCAACATAAATACGTCAGGTAAACGATCAATATGTAAGAAAATCATTACACAAGCAATAATGATATAAGCCAAGGCCATAAAAGGTACCACAACCTGAGTGAAGCTAGCGATACGTTTAACGCCACCAAAGATAATAAAACCTAGAATGAGGACAATAAATACTGCGGTATATAGCTTGGTCATAGCAATCGGTCCAAGCGCGGTATCAATAATATTACCACTACCAAAAACCATAGTAACTGCTTCACCAATACTATTAGATTGCACGGTTGGAAGCAGTGCACCACAAGCAATAATGGTTGCTATAGCAAATATCCAAGCATACCATTTTTGTCCCATGGCTTTTTCAATATAATATGCAGGGCCACCACGATACAAGCCGTCTTGCTCTTCTTTGTAAATTTGCGCATTGGTGGATTCGATATAGGCTGTTGCCGCACCAAAAAATGCTACTATCCACATCCAAAATACCGCACCGGGTCCACCAAAACCAATGGCTGCAGCAACGCCGGCAATATTACCTGTACCAACACGACCTGATAACGAGACTGCTAAGGCTTGGAAAGATGAAATCCCCTGCTTTGAACTTTTTCCTGATAGCAGTAGACGCCACATTTCACGAAAATGTCGGATCTGCACAAATCGCGTGATAACTGAGAAAAACAGTCCTGTACCCAAGCAAAGATAAATCAATGCTGGGCTCCAGATAATATTATTTAATGTATTTACAATTTCTTGCACTATAGACCCCTAGTTATTATTATTTTTGTAAAGTTAATTTTGCTTTGTAAAATATTGTTATCTACTTTATCGCGCTAGCGTAAGTCATCAACCACGTGATAAATTGCGGTCAGAAAATCTCGTCCAAATAAGCTACTACGCTCATCAGACCAACCGACACTAAAATCAGGAAGTAGATCATTGTCTTTAAACGGCATTTCAACAGTGTAAGCTAAACACTTAAATTGTTCACCCACCCAATTAGAGGCTACGGTTAAATTTGCTTGGCCTGGCTCGTCTTTATCGTAGCCTTTGTCATCTTGAAATTCAGGAGTAATAGCCAAAAGCACATTTTTAAATTTTTCTTCAAGTGCTTTGATACGATCGTCATAAGAAGGAATACCTTCACAACCGGCAACAAAATTAAAAGGTAGCGCTTCATCACCATGAATATCTAGATGCATATCCACGCCTGTTGCTAGCATTTTTTCACGCACAAGATAAACTTCTGGGCTGCTTTGCATAGACGGTGCTTGCCACTCACGGTTTAAGTTCACCCCTTTAGCATTAGTACGAAGATGGCCACGAGCAGATCCGTCTGGGTTCATATTTGGTACTAAATAAAATACCGCACTATTGAGTAACGAACGTGCAACACCGTCATCTTCATCTAACAAACGGTCGATAAAACCTTCCATAAACCACTCAGCCATACTTTCACCCGGGTGCTGGCGCGCTGTTAACCAAATAACTTTTTTACCTTCGCCCTCCTCACCGACTTTTAATACCGAGATATCGCGACCATCAAGTGTTTGGCCTAATACCTGTAACTGACAATCAATGTCTAATTGAGCGCTGTGAATTAAGTCTTGATGACGTTCGTAACTGTATGGCGCAAAATAAGCGAAATAAGTCGTATCAAATTCTGGCGTGAAAGTAATAGTAAGCTTTTCACCATCGAAAGTTGTTGGCACACGAAACCAGTGCTGGCGATCGTGTGAGGCTACCGCTTGATAGTTTTCCCAACCTTCGACATAAGCTGACTTGCCAGCATTGGTTAAATGCATAACATGTTCGACATGCTCATTGTTGTGAAGTTTAAAATGAAACCATTGATAAAAATCTGATTGGTGGTCTTTTTTAATCGCTAATTGAATATTGCTTGGATCTTGTGCTGAGATAACATCGATATTACCAGAGTCAAAATTTGCTGAAATTTGCATAAGGCTGATTGCTCATTATTTTTTGATTGTCTTAGTGTACACAAACCGGTAAAAGATCAGAAGTCTAAAAACTCCTTAAATACAGGCCTATTTCCGTAGAATAGCCGAGAGAACGTGAAATAATGGTATTTTCTTCATCTAAAACGTAATAACTGGGATAACCCATGACTTTATAATTAGCTTTCACCTGCTCATTACCTAAGGCAACAGGGAAAGTTAATTGATGATTGGTAGTAAACTTTTTTACTTCTTCAACATCGACAAAATCTAGTGCAACAGCAATAACATTTAAATCCGGCGTTTTCTGATAAACATTCTGTAAGTTCTCAATACTAAAGTTACATACTTGGCACCAGGGCGCAAAAAAATAAACAATAGTTTGCTTACCGTTTGCTTGTAAAAGAATGTCTTCATTAGTAATTGTTTTTAATTGCTGTGGTTTCGGTGTGACATGGTCACTCGTAGAGAGCATGCTCATTTCTCGCAACATAGCGACACCATTAAAAATAAGTAAAAATACAACGGCTTGTATTAATATGCTGCGCAACAAAATAAAGTGTCCTAATAAAATCAGCTGGTAGTTATTAAGACCCGATAAGTAATTTTATTGTTCATCATAATTATAAAAACATGATCTATTTAACTAATTTTGCCTAAAAAATGTCCCCTGCTGATTAATTTGGATTTTTATGTGTACAATCTAGTCCTTCTGGATGACATGCTTTTTGCACAATCAATGGCCCATTACGCTCAGTACCAATAAACTGTCTGCCACTTGGCTAAATTAAAGCTTAATAATAAACTGGCAAACCATGAGTTTTTAATGACTAGGTTCACTGACATTTTTGCTACTCTTGCGCTTAACGTATGTATAACAGCCCTGATATAAAACTAATCTACCTTTGACGCTGTAGGTATACTTTGCTTAACTAATAACATGGCAGTTTCATGTTGAGCGTGCACAAAGGAATTGATTTTAATATCTGACATAGCTGCTTTTTCTTCTAAGGTACTTACCTTAACAATTAAGTTAGCATCAGGATAATAGTCCAGCACAGCTTGACAAATAATTTGCTTATTTTTCAATGTATTAACAGTAACTATAATGCTGTTCGTTTGCTCTACTTTTAATGATTCAAGCACTGGTTGTTTATCCAGATGACCAAAATAGGCGTTATAACCACGCTTTCGCGCTAATAACACATGTTGTAAGTTATCGGAAATAATGAAGAAATTAATCCCTTGCTGAGTCAACTCTTTCGCAACAATTCTGCCAAGAATTGCAAAACCACAAACAATAGTGTGGTTGCTGGCATTTACTGTGGTTATCTTATCTGCTTCAAAGAATTCAACAACAAACAGTGCTGAGAGCTTATAGATATTAGCAACCATAAAGGGTGTTAATATCATTGATAGCACAGTGATCAATATCAGGAAGCTGGCAACATTTTCTGCCAGAAGGTTTTGGCTCAACGCTAGCGCAAAAATGGCAAAAGAAAATTCTCCAACTTGGCATAAAGCTAATGCTGATTTTATCGCTTCGCTTTTATTAGATTTTGCTCTCATCAGCATATAAATAATCAGCGCTTTTATCAACATGACTAAAACTAAGGTGCCTAATACCCAGTGCAGATTGCTGATAAAGTAAAACACGTCAATCTTGGTGCCGATGGAAAAGAAAAAAGCACCAAGTAATAGATCCTTATAAGAAGATATATCTGACTCTACTTTTATATGAAATTTAGTTTCTGCGATAATCATACCCGCGATAAATGCCCCTAACGAGTAGGTAAAACCAAGTTCATGAGCGATCAATGATGTGCCTAAAACGATGGTAAAGACTGAACTTAAGAACAGCTCTTCCATACGGGCATTTGACGAGAAATGTAGCAACCAACTGATAATTTTCTTACCAACGGTAAACATGAAAAGAATAATGATACTGGCATACAACAAGGTTTTTAAGAAAATATCTGTCAGTGACAGCTCATTATTCGATAAAAAGCTCATTAATAGTAAAATCGGGATCACAGCTAAGTCTTGAAACACTAAGATAGCTACAGATTTTTTGCCGTATGGGGTAACAATATCCTTAGACTTTTTTAAATAAGGTAATACGATGGCGGTCGAAGATAAGCTAAATGACAGCGCAACAATTAATGCCGTAATCGCTTCAATACTGAAAATATAGAACGCCATAAGAAAAATAACACTGGCACTAGCAGCAACCTGCATAAAACCGTTGAAAAATATCAACTCCTTCATTTTGCCCAATTTAGCAAAAGACATTTCTAAACCAATGGTAAACATTAGAAAAACGATGCCAAATTCACCAATTAAATCAAGAGAATGCAGACTTGTACTACCATTAAAGTCAAAGAAATTACTGACGATGGTGCCGGTAATAATATAACCGATAATATGCGAAATAGAGAATTTGGCTAAGACGATATTTATCACACTCGCAAGTGCTAATGATACTGCAATTATAATCAGTATAGAGTCCATACAATCCCTTAAGTCAACCTTATGATTTACATCAGTAATTAAAAATTCATTTACTTAATTCAATGCATATTACAGACCACTAAATCATACAATCAACTAAAAATAAACACCTAAAATTCAATGAGTTACACAACCAATTCAATTAACTCCCTCATCAGTGCCGCTTAAGCCCCCTATATTAAGGCAAAAGCACCATTATGGTGCAAATAATCCGCTAACTTTATGCCCAGCTTAGCTCTATTAATAGCAAGGTAATGACGGTTAAGATAGGAAACTAGTGATAGCTATTAGCATGAATTACATAATCGGCAATGCAGCTAAGATAAATGTAATAAAATTAAATCAACAGTTTATATATTCATTGCATGGATGTATAAAATAAGGCAAATTAATATATAAACGCTATCACTAGTGAAATTTATGAAAAAAAATCCAATACCTAAATATTGGATTTTAATATAAAAATAGCAGTTAACAGTTTAACTGATATTAGTACAACCTTTCATGTAAGGTTGTAACACTGTTGGTACGTTAATGCTGCCATCGGCTTGTTGATAGTTTTCTAACACCGCAACTAAGGTACGACCTACTGCTAACCCTGAGCCATTTAAGGTATGCACTAGTTCAGGTTTATTCGTTTCACTGCTGCGGTATCTTGCTTGCATTCTACGCGCTTGGAAGTCACCCATATTTGAACAAGATGAAATTTCACGGTAAGTGTTTTGTGCTGGTAACCAAACTTCGATATCGAAAGTTTTAGTGGCACTAAAACCAATATCACCAGTACATAAAACCACCGTGCGGTAAGGTAACTCTAATTTTTCAAGAATTTTTTCTGCGTGGCCGGTTAAATCTTCTAGTGCTTGAAAAGACTCTTCTGGTTTAACAATCTGTACCATTTCAACTTTATCAAACTGATGCTGACGAATTAGACCGCGAATGTCACGACCGTATGAACCGGCTTCACTGCGAAAACATGGCGTGTGAGCACACATTTTGATCGGTAAGTCTTGCTCATCAACAATTTCATCACGCACTAAATTTGTTAATGGCACTTCAGCGGTTGGGATCAAGGATAATTTTTTGTTGTTTAATTCAGTATGGAATAAGTCTTCACCAAATTTTGGTAACTGACCGGTACCATATAATGAATCATGGTTAACTAAGTACGGTACATACATTTCTTGATAGCCATGTTCTTCACTATGTACATCAAGCATAAATTGCGCTAATGCACGGTGTAACTTGGCAATTTGTCCACGCATGACGGCAAAACGAGTACCAGCAAGCTTAGCGCCGCTTTCAAAATCTAAGCCTTTGTCTAAAGCTGTAGCGACATCAACATGATCTTTTATTTCAAAATCAAATACTCGCGGCGTCCCCCAACGTTTAATTTCAACGTTATCATCTTCACTAGCACCAGCAGGAACCGACTCATGAATTAAGTTTGGAATTGCAGAGGCGATATTATCAATTTGAGCAAGCACTTGCGTTTGCGCTTCTTTCGCTGCTTCTAGCTCGTCACCTAACTTACTAACTTCCGCCAACAAAGGCTGAATGTCTTCGCCACGAGCCTTGGCTTGTCCTATCGACTTAGAGCGAGTGTTACGCTGATTTTGTAAATCTTGCGTTTTCATTTGAATAGCTTTACGTTGCTCTTCCAACTCAACTAATTGAGCGGTATCTAGCGTGTAGCCACGTTTGGCGAGTTCAGTTGCGGTGTTTTCTATATCTGTTCTAAGTAATTTTGGATCAAGCATGATATGTCACGTGTTTTCTTTGTTATTTACTTGTTAAAAATAGATACAATAAACATACCTAATGCCGCTGCAGAAATACACAAACTGACATTGAGTAAAATATTTATTGTCGCTTTTAATACATCACCTTGTTGAATTAATAACAAAGTGTCTAATGAGAAGGTTGAAAAAGTAGTAAATGCGCCTAAAAAGCCGATACCGATCAATGTTCGATAAACACTAACCTCAATTACATTCTGTTCAATTAACCCATAAAGTGCTCCCATGATCAGGGAGCCGGAAATATTAACCGCCAACGTCGCAAAAGGGAATCCTTTTCCGAGCCAATTCAAAATTAATTGTGAAATATAAAAGCGAAAGCTTGCACCAAATGCGCCACCTAAAGCGACAAATAAGTACAAACTGAGATTGCTTATGTTATTAGTCATATCGACGTTGGTCACTTTTTTGATCTAGCTGGTTTAAATAATTTAACTTATCACGCAGTTGTTTTTCTAGCCCGCGGTCGGTGGGTTGATAAAACGTTGTGTGCGCGATTTCTTCTGGAAAATAATTTTCACCCGCAGCAAAACCACCCACTTCATCATGCGCGTAGCGATATTCACTACCGTGACCTAACTCTTTGGTAAGCGCACTGGTTGAGTTTTTTAAGTGCAAAGGCACATCGAGGTCACTGGTCTCTTTTGCTAGCGCTTTGGCCTGTGAAAATGCCATATAAACGGCATTACTTTTCGGTGCTAATGCCATATAAACGGCAGCTTGTGCTATCGCACGCTCGCCTTCACTGGGTCCAACACGTTGAAAAGTATCCCAAGCGTTAATCGCCAACTGCATAGCCCTTGGATCGGCATTACCAATATCTTCACTAGCAATGGCTAACAAGCGTCGAGCAACGTAAAGTGCATCACCACCACCGGTTAAAATACGGGCATACCAATAAAGTGCCGCATCAGGATCTGAACCCCTGACCGATTTATGAAAAGCACTAATGAGATCATAAAAAGCATCGCCGCCTTTATCATAAAGCGCTATTTTATTGCCAGCGACTTGAATTAACTGCGCTTTGCTAAGTGTTTGTTGATTATTTTCAACATCAGTAATCTCTAAACAATTCTCCAACAAGTTAAGTAATCTTCTCGCGTCACCATTAGCTAACGCGATCAGTTGCTTTTTGGTTTCGTCATTAATAATGATTTCAAACTGTGTGCTTTGTTGTTGGTAACTTATGGCGCGCTGTAAAACATTATTTAAATTCCCAGCACTGAGTTTTTTCAAGGTATAAACACGAGCTCGCGACAAAATAGCTTGATTGAGCTCAAAGGCTGGATTTTCAGTGGTCGCGCCAATAAAGATAATGGTGCCATCTTCAATATGCGGTAAAAAAGCATCTTGTTGGCTTTTGTTAAAGCGATGTACTTCATCAACAAACAGTACCGTTCTACGCTGTTGGTGTATAGCACGGTCTTTGGCATTTTCTATCGCTTGACGTATGTCTTTAATACCTGAAGTTACCGCAGAAACACGTTCTATATCGGCATTGGCATGATTAGCAATAATTTCTGCAATCGTGGTTTTTCCGGTGCCAGGTGGTCCCCAAAATATTAGCGAATGGACTTTACCTTGCTCAATAGCTAAAGGCAGAGGCATACCCTTAGCTAAAATATGTTCTTGTCCTTCATATTCTGCCAACGTTTTCGGCCGCAGCTTTGCCGCTAACGGTTTAAAACTGTCATCTTCAGCAAAGGCTAAATCAAGTGAGCCATTAGCGTTGGTCATCTAAATAAACACCTTCAGGAACAGTAAACGTAAATAAGCTCATATCAGGCTTATCATCATGATTTGCCAGTGTGATCACACTGAGTTGCCCCGTAGCATCAAGAATGTTAAAAGCAGACAGTTCAACGTTGTCAACATTCTCAGCAAACGTTAGCTCTAAGCTTTTAACACGGGCATTGTCATTGTTGGCACTGATCAAATAACGATTATCCGCTAATTGGCTAACATTATAATCCCGCCATAATCTAGCATCATTACTAGTGATCAATAAAATAGGTGTATTGGCTATCGCATTGGCCAACGAATATACACTGACCTGTTCAACAAACGGGTCATAAAACCATAAATTGCTGCCATCAGAAACAATCAAGGATTCATCTGGCGATGTCGTTTGCCAGTTAACTAAATTAGGTTTACTGACTGATAATAAGCCATTGCCTTGCTGTAATTCATTGCCCGTTTCATCAAATATTTTTTGAGTAAATTCTGCACTGAAAAATTCAATTTTTGCCAACTTGGCCATTAGCTTAACTTTACTACTATCGGCTTCTTGCGTGACAGCATTGGCTTTAATCGCTGTAGCTTGAGTTTTTCCGCTCGTTGCCGCTAAACTATTGGTTGATAATACTGTACTCAATAATGTTGCCATAACAGCAGCATTTTTTATCAATTTCATTTTTTTTAACATCTTAAGATTCCTTAATCGGCGGTGGCGCTAATACTTCTCGAGCACCATTATTGCCTGGTCGACTTACAACACCATTTTGCTCCATTTGTTCGACAATACGAGCTGAACGGTTGTAACCGATCCTAAATTTACGTTGAATACTAGAAATTGAAACACGACGTGTTTCGCTAATAAATGCTAAGGCCTCGTCATATAATGTATCGATTTCTTCATCGCCATTGCCATCAGCTTGTTCACCTGGCAATAAAATTTCTTGTTCTGTATCACCTGAAAGAATTTCTTCAATATAGTTTGGCTCGGCTCTTGATTTCCAATCATTAACCACGGCATGTACTTCATGGTCATCAACGAAAGCGCCATGCACCCGAATGGGGACTGCTTCACCAGGCGGTAAATAAAACATATCCCCCATGCCCAAGAGTTGATCTGCGCCTTGTTGATCTAAAATGATGCGCGATTCTATTCGAGATTGTACCCTGAGCGCCATACGTGTTGGTATATTGGCCTTAATTAAACCCGTAATAACATCGGCAGATGGACGTTGGGTGGCTAAAATTAAATGAATACCGGCAGCACGTGCTTTTTGCGCAATACGGGCAATAAGTTCTTCCACTTTTTTACCCACGATCATCATCATGTCAGCAAATTCATCAACAATAATGACAATTGACGGTAATTTTGTTAATAAAGGCGGTGTTTGAGTAAATGCATCACTTGGTTGCCATAAAGGGTCAATCAAAGGTTCTCCCGCGGCAATTGCCTTAGCAACTTTGTCGTTATAACCTTTAAGGTTTCTGACACCAAGCTTCGACATTAATTGATATCGTCGTTCCATTTCTCCGACACACCAACGCAGTGCATTAGCTGCCTCTTTCATATCAGTTACTACCTCAGATAATAAATGAGGAATACCATCATAAACTGAAAGCTCTACTTGTTTAGGGTCAATCATGATCATACGGACATCTTCTGGCGAAGACTTATATAAAATACTGACAATCATGGTATTAACCGCAACTGACTTACCAGAGCCGGTGGTACCTGCAACTAATAAATGCGGCATTTTTGCCAGATCGGCAATAACCGGTTCACCTGATATATCGCTACCTATAGCCATCGCCAAATTAGATTTAGACTGGGAAAACTTCTCACAAGAAATCACATCAGCAAAAAAGACCGTTTCTCGATGTTTATTCGGCAGTTCAATACCGATCACCGATTTTCCTTCAATAACCTCCACAACGCGAACACTTTTTGCTGATAAAGAACGGGCTAAATCTTTCGATAAATTGGTAATTTTACTGGCTTTTACACCTGGCGCTAGATTCAATTCAAAGCGGGTAATAACCGGGCCGGGGAAAACACCAACCACTTCCGCTTTTATGCCAAATTCCATTAGTTTAGCTTCAACCAAACGTGATACACGTTCGAGTTGTTCTTGATCAATAGGATGCTTGGCACGGTCGGGACGGTCTAATAAATCTAATGAGGGCATATCACTATAATTAGGCTCAGCTGCCTTTTCATTATCTAGTTGCTGGTAAATTTTATCATGTAATGTTGTTGGCTCTTCAACCGTTATTTTTTCTACCGGCTCAAATGCTGCCGCTATTTCATCATCACTAACATGTTCTTGAACATTCATTGCTAGTGGCTCACCCATTAATTCGTCGATATCGACGTAGGGTTCATGTTCACGGGTGTTATAAGCACTGTCATCAACACTTTTAGCAAATATACTTTCGTGTTCAATATCACTGATGGTTTCTAAGGCTTGTTTAACTTCATCCGACTCTTTTTCAAAGGCAATGTAATGTTCAGGAACATTATCAACATCGTTATCATCTGCAGTGTTATTTTCAATATTGACGCTTGCTAACCTTTGTTCTTTGCTATTCGCTACAGTTGTTTTTTCGGGACCAGTACCTAAATGATGCTTAATTAATGCTGGTACGGTTAATAGATATTCGATAACTCGAATAGCGTATTCCCCTACCCTGTCTATGGCATTGAGCAATGATACTCCCGTCAACAAGACAAAGCCTGAGCCACAAAAAGTGACAAATAATAAGGTACTGCCGACAAAAGAAAAATACGGTAATAAAGAATTACTTAATACATCACCTAAAATGCCACCGGCAGAAAAATAAAACACATCATCAAAGTTCATACTGGCGATAGAGGTAATACCAATATAAAACAAAATAAAGCCGATGAATTTTAAGCCCAGCGTCAGGTAATCAAGACGAATTAATTGATGATATTTTTGAAACAATAACCAACCGGTAACAGCGATAACGAAAGGAAGACTATAAGCAACTAAACCAAAAAGATTTAGCAACAAGTCTGACAAATATGCTCCGACAGCACCCCCCATATTACGCACGGGGGTTTGATAGCCGGTTTGCGACCAGCCGGGATCTGCGGGATCAAAACTAAACAGCGCTAACATAATAAACATGGCAAAAACGCAAGAGACTAATAGCCCTGCTTCGAGAAGGCGTTGAACGCCATTTAACTTAGGAGATGGTGAAGACAAATGCACACTCTTGAGAAAATTATCATTATAATGTTGCTAAAATACCAAACATTAGCAGCGAATTAAATCTTTTAGCGTTTTATTGGTAACAAATTAGAGGATTTAACCTCTTCCATCACCACATAAGTTCTACTTTCACTAACCGCAGGCAGACGTAACAAAGTATTACCAAGCAGTTCACGATAAGCAGCCATATCGGCAACACGGGTTTTTAACAGAAAATCAAAATCACCTGAGACTAAGTGACACTCTTGGATAACATCAAGTTCATGTACCGCTTTAGAAAAATCATCAAAAACATCAGGACTGGTTTTAGTTAAGGTAATTTCAACAATAACTAACAAAGCAGCTTCTAATTTATGTGGATTTAAAATGGCTTGATAACCAGTGATAAAATTGTCATTTTCTAAGCGTTTTACTCTCTCTAAGCATGGCGTTGCACTTAAGCCAACACGCTTTGAAAGTTCGATATTAGATAAACGACCATTTTTTTGTAGTTCAACTAAAATATTTTTATCAATGCGATCGATTTTTTTAACTGTGGCAGAACTCATATATAATTCACTGCAAAATAATTATTTATCAGGATTATATCCTACTTTGTCGGAAATAACGATAGGTTAATCCGCTATAAAGCCACTATACTAGTCGCATATTTTACAAGAGAGATATAACTATGATTATTGGTGTACCTAAAGAAATAAAGAACCACGAATACCGAATTGGCTTAACTCCTGCTGGCGTTAAAGAATTAATTGTTAATGGCCATGACGTTATCGTTGAGAATAATGGCGGTGCAGCAATCGGCTTTGATAATGAACAATACATCACCGCCGGTGCAAAAATTATTGATTCAGCAGCAGAGATTTTTGCTAGCGCTGATATGATCATCAAAGTAAAAGAGCCACAACCCAACGAGTGCAAAATGCTTCGTCCAGGCCAAGTGCTATTTACTTACTTACATTTAGCTCCAGATCCAAAGCAAACTGAATTACTTGTTGCTTCTGGCGCTACCTGTATTGCTTATGAAACTGTTACTCAACATGGCGGTGGTTTACCATTATTAGCACCTATGTCTGAAGTTGCAGGTCGTATGTCTATTCAAGCGGGTGCGCATGCATTAGAGAAAGCACAAGGCGGCTTAGGTGCATTGTTAGGTGGCGTACCGGGCGTTGCGCCAGCTAAAGTGCTTATTATCGGTGGTGGTGTAGTTGGCACTCAAGCAGCACGTATGGCTGTTGGTATGGGTGCAGATGTAACTATTTTAGATCGCTCTTTACCTCGTCTTCGTCAATTAGACACCGAGTTTGATGGTCGTTTAAAAACGGTTTACTCAACAGCCGATGCAATGGATCAATTGATTGTTGAAGCAGATTTAGTGATCGGTGCAGTATTAATACCAGGTGCAGCAGCACCTAAATTAGTCACAGCACAGCATATTAAAATGATGAAGAAAGGTGCGGTAGTCGTCGATGTTGCCATTGATCAAGGTGGTTGTTTTGAAACTTCTAAAGCAACAACACATCAAGATCCAACTTATATGGTTGATGATGTTGTTCATTACTGTGTGGCAAATATGCCAGGTGGTGTTGCAAGAACATCAACAATGGCATTAACTAATGCTACTATGCCATTTACTGTTACTTTAGCTAACAAAGGTGCTAAGCAAGCCATGCTTGATGATGTACATTTAATGGCAGGCTTAAACGTTTTAGGTGGCAAAATTACTTATAAGCCGGTTGCAGATGTATTAGGTTATGAGTATGTTACACCAGAAGATGCGATTGCAACGCTATAAAAATTTTTAAATGACTTATAAGCCGCTATCTGTAGCGGCTTTTTTATTGCGCTAAAATTGCACCAGAATGACGAGCATAGTCGCTAACACCATAAGTGAGACTCGGTAATTTTACGATTATCGGCTTCACATTCTATAAAGCTCAATTGTTCGCCATAGTGTTTTTTGCTAGTTCTTAAGAGAGCGTTAAACACTGAATTTGTAAAATTAAGCTTGCAGTTTTATACAATAAGTTATGATTTATAATTATTTCTTTGTTGCTCTCTTGAGATAATCACTTAGAATCCCAACCATTAAGACATTAACGTATTTATTTTTTGGAGTAGTTCATGAGCGAAGCAAGACATTGCCCGTTACTCATTTTAGGATCAGGCCCTGCAGGCTATACCGCAGCTGTGTATGCTGCACGAGCAAACTTAAAACCTGTCATGATCACAGGTATGCAACAAGGTGGTCAACTAACCACCACCACTGAAGTAGAAAACTGGCCTGGTGATGCCGACGACCTAACCGGTCCGGCATTAATGGATCGTATGCAAAAACATGCTGAAAAGTTTGATACTGAAATTATTTTTGATCATATTAATGACGTAGATTTTAGTGAAAAACCTTATAAATTAACTGGTGACTCTGGTACCTATACCTGTGACGCACTTATTATTTGTACTGGCGCTTCAGCACAATACTTAGGCCTACCTTCTGAAGAAGCTTTTATGGGTAAAGGTGTTTCTGCTTGTGCAACATGTGATGGATTTTTCTATAAAAATCAAAAAGTCGCTGTTGTAGGTGGTGGTAATACTGCGGTAGAAGAAGCTTTATATTTATCAAATATTGCCTCAGAAGTTCACTTAATACACCGTCGTGATACTTTCCGCTCAGAAAAGATTTTAACTAAGCGTTTAATGGACAAAGTGGCGAACGGTAATATTGTTTTACACTTAGACCGTACCTTAGATGAAGTGCTTGGCGATAATATGGGTGTTACCGGTGTACGCATTAAAGACATGAATTCTGATGCTACAGAAGAGTTTGATGTTATGGGTGTGTTTATCGCTATTGGCCACAAACCAAATACCGATATTTTCAAAGATCAATTAGCGATGAAAGATGGCTATTTAACCATTCAAAGTGGTACTAATGGCAATGCAACTCAAACCAGTGTAGAAGGTATTTATGCTGCCGGTGATGTTGCAGATCATATCTACCGTCAAGCTATCACATCAGCTGGTGCTGGTTGTATGGCTGCTTTAGATGCCGAGCGTTACCTCGACGCAAAAGGCAGTCACTAGTCAATGACACGAGCTATTCCTTGGTTATCTTCGAGTAGCTCGACTTTCCCCGATTTATCTACTGCATTAGTAGAGCCAAATGGTTTACTGGCTTTTGGTGATGATTTATCACCCCCACGAATAATTCAAGCCTATCAACTCGGTATATTCCCTTGGTTTAGCGATGGTGAACCTGTGATGTGGTGGAGCCCTGATCCACGCGCGATCATTAATATTGCCGAACTTAAAATTAATAAAACCTTACACAAAGTACTAAAACGTCAAACGTTTACCGTAACGTTAAATAAAAGCTTCAAACAAGTCATAGAATTGTGCGCTGATGCCCCCTTTCGTGTCGAAGAAACTTGGATTGTTAGTCCGATGCTAACCGCTTATAAAAAATTACATCAGCAAGGCCAAGCACACTCTATTGAGGTTTGGCAAAATGAAGAACTCGTTGGTGGACTGTACGGTATTGCGGTTAACGGCTATTTTTCTGGTGAGTCTATGTTCTATAAGCAGAGCAACGCATCAAAAGTCGCCTTGGTGTATCTAGCTGAATTACTGAAATCAATCAAGGTTGAACTGATTGATTGTCAAATGTTAAATCCTTTTTTAGCTTCCATGGGCTGTATTGAAGTAAATAGAGAACAATTTATTGCTCAACAATTAGCAGCAAAAACTATCATCCCGCCTGCAGACTTTTGGCAACCCCGATTGTTGACCCTACCATGATAGCAAAAACACTATTTGCTAGCTTTTCCATACAAATGTTTAAGGTTGGTTTAAAGCCTTAGCGTCTTAAGTAGTCGTCTACCAAGTACTTTGCCTTACTATCGTTTCATGGCAGAATAATTACGTCAGCGACAACAACTCACATATTTAATATTAATAGCCGCAGAAGTTTGATATAAATTTTAAAATAAATAGCATTATCATCTGAACAACACTTAGAAAAGGCAGAGTACGTGACAAAGACATTTTTTGGACTATATATTTTTCTCACCGCTTTTTACGCTAACTTAGCTTTTGCTTTTAACACGAGTGAACTAGAAAAAGAGCTTAATCATCAAGTATATATAAACCCAGAAGAAGTATTTTATAAAATTGAAACGTTATTAGAAGATAATGAATTATCGCTAGCTTTAAAAGCAAAACTTATGGTGATGCAATCCGATATTGCTTACTTTATTGACCAACCTGAAGATATTCTTAAATACTCAAAATTAGCTTTGGCGACAGGATTATTAACTGAGCCTTGGGATACAAGAGTACTTATTTGCCAATCTAGAGGATACTTTCAACGCGGGCAATTTAAAGAATTTTTTGCCACAGTAAATATGGCATTTATTAAAGCGGAACGGTCTAATTTATCAAATTACAAAGTCTCTGCGCTCGTAGAAAGAGCTTTCGCCTCCCACTTACTTGACAATAATAATAAAGCCAATGAAGACTTAAAACTTGCTATTAAATATCTTGATTTACTGCCTAATAATTTTGATAAAGCGATTATGCTTGAAGGGGTTTTGTGCCCATCCCCTCGAAATGAACCTTAAGGTTATTTATTGACCATTCATAAGTTATGATGGTGTAAAATAACTATAAAGGTCAAATATCATCACTAGCCCAACCACTAAACGTATTCAAATACTTACATCGTCTGAAATAAACGAACTTTACACTCTTCCTAACTTTAGTCATACAGACAGAGAAGACTATTTTTCATTGGATAGTGAAACCCAAAAACTCGTTAATGAGCTAAGGCGATTAGAAACCCGAGTATATTTTATCCTGCTATTAGGCTACTTTAGATCACGCCCTATTATTTTTAACTTTTCATTTGAATGACGTTGTTGTTGACCTTGATTATGTCAAAACTAAATATTTCAATGGCAAAGATATGATGTTGGCTGACTTACCTCGAACAACAAAAACAAAGTTGTTCAAAAAGCTACTTAACTATACTGGCTTTTCAAATTATCATAGTAAAGTAGATAAAGAACTACTTCTTAAAAGACTTAATAATGTCGTAAAAATAAACTTAGAGCCTAGGTATGTTTTCGATGAATGTATTGCTTATTTTGGTCAAAACAGAATAGCGCTTGCTGGTTATACAACACTACAAGACACTATCTCAACCGTTTTATCAAATGAACGAAGCCGTATTGAGCATATTCTCAATGAAAATTTAACTCAATCCACAAAAGCCATATTACTTAAATTACTTGAATCAAATAGTACCTTTACTGACCTAGCTAAATTGAAAAGAATGGCTAAAGATTTTTCGGCTAGTCAAATAGCACAAGAGTTGAAGACACATAAAACTATACGTTTACTTTACCCTGAAATTAAAGTGCTATTGCTGAACTCAAATTATCCCCCAAAAACCTTGAATACTACGCGTCATTAGTTAAACACAAGACAGTTTATAAACTCAGAAGACATGCAGACAGCCAAACTATTTTATACCTCGTTTGCTATTTGTTTTTCAGGTACCGAGAAACTAACGATAACCTTGTAGCCGCTTTTATTTACTTAGTGAGAAAGCTAACCGAATCAGCTAAAGTTTATGCCAAACAACGTATTGTCGAAGATGTAAATATTGTTAGAACTAAATTAAAATCTGCGGGTAGTTTATTAAAGTATTTCATCGATACCGATATGGATGATAATTTAAGCTTTGGAGATGTCCGTAAAAAAGCTTTTGAGCTTATTCCAGCCAATAGCATTAAACTGTTAAGTGATCATTTAGATAATAACGACTTTGATGGCCGTCAGTACGAATGGCAATTCATCGATAAACAATCCAGTAAAATTAAAAAGCTTATCCGATCACTTTTTATGTCTATTGATATTGAATTCATTCATCTTAAAGACGAATTGCGTGAACAATACATCAAGGCTCACGAAGAATTAACCGCATTCAAAACAATAAAAACAATTAATCTCGATGTGGTATCTAAAAGTAAACGTGAATATATTGAAGGTGATAATACCAAGTTAATTGCTAATCGCTTTGAGTATTTCCTTTACCGTAAAGCCGAGCAGCTATTTCATAGCAATAACTTAACAGTTAGAGAAAGCGTTAATAATCGTAGTTTAACGTCAGATTTAATTCAACCTAAAGAATGGAAGCACAAGGCTGAAATCATTGAAAATACTGGCCTTGATAAGTTAATTACGCCCATTAATCAAACGCTAGCCGATAAGAGCCAACAATTAGAAATTAAGCTGAAGAAAGCAAGTGAACATATTTTTAGTGGCGATAATAAGTACGTTGAGTTTATTCCTGGTAAGGCCGAACTTAAGTGGTCAATTCCTAACAGCCGTTGGCAACAAACCATTGAAAATCCGCTTTATAATCAAATTCAACATATGGGTATTGTTGAACTAATGCTATTTGTCGATCAAAAAACAGATTACTTAAATTCGTTTACCCATATATCAGCATCAAAAGAAAAGTCACCGGTAGATAAAGAAGATCTCATTGCTTGTATTTTGGCAAACGGCACGAATTACGGCTTATATAAAATGGCGAATATCTCTGACCGTTCAATGGGGAAATTACGCAGTGTAGATGATAGTTACATTCGATATGAAACGCTGACTCAATCGAATGATAATATTTCTAATGCTATCGCAACGTTGCCTATATTTGCTTGCTACCATGTTGATGATAATCAATTATTTTCAAGTATCGACGGACAAAAGTTTGAGTGCCGTATTAATACGTTTAAGGCGCGTTATTCATCTAAATATTTTTCTAAAGGCAAAGGAGTTTCTGCGCTCACATTGGTTTCAAACCATGTACCAGTGAGTACGCAAGTGATTGGTGCAAATGAGTACGAAGGTCATTTTGCTTTCGATTTACTTTACAACAATTCATCAGACATACAGCCAAATACTTTGAGTACAGATACGCATGTACTGTATATATAACTGTCATATTTCACAGATGTATATATATTGAAATACGGACATTTTTTCCTGTAAAAACATTCGTTTTGAGTTACCTTAGCTTTCTATTTATTTAAATCACTATTCATAATCCAAATTTTAATTTTTTCATTTACATCTAAAAATGGAGAACTAAATGCCTAAAGCAAAGTTTGAAGTTATAACTCACTTAAAATTATTTGAGCCTACTAGTCATGTTATTGATGGTGACGTGATTTCTAATACTTGCCTCAAAACTAAAGAACCGTTTAAGTATCAAATTCAGCAAGATGATGATTTTAGTTTAGATCATTATAATCACTTCCCTATGATACTTAACTTAGATGGAAGCCTTTGGGAGCAAGCTAATTTATTTTTACTCGATAGTTTAAAATCGGTGAAACGTGTTTCGCGAAAAACTCTAGAGTCTAAATCTGTTGATCTAGTTATGTTCAGAAGATGGCTAGACACTGAAGAAGTTGATTATTTAGCTGTCCCAAAGCGAATAATGGCAAGACCAACCTATCGATTCTGTGCATACCTTCATGAATTAATCAGAAATGGTCAAATAAAATCTAGTACAGCTAAACGTCGAATGGGTACAGTACAAACATTCTACCGGTGGTTAAAGAGTTGCGGAGGCGTAACTTTTGAGTATCCATTATGGAGAGAAAAAGAAATTTTTATTAGTTTTAAAGACCATAAAGGTTTCTCACAGAGTAAAAAACAAATATCCACTGATTTGTCTTTTAAACAAATTAATAACAACTCTGATTTCGGTGAGTACATACAAGATGGGGGAAATTAAGGCCACTTTCCACAGATGAGCAATATCAGTTAGTTGAGGCATTAAGAAATATTGCTAATTCAGAAATGACTTTATCATTTATGCTTGCTTTAACGACCGGTGCAAGGCTTCAAACGGTTTTCACATTAAGATATTGTCATTTTGAAGCTAAAATACCTGATAGTTTAGAGAACATGAGAATAAATACTGGAAACGGTACCTTAATTGATACGAAATACGGAAAGAATATTGTTCTGCATATCCCTTCGTGGCTATATCGGCGTATTCAGTTATATCTTGGCTCAAGTCGTGCCATAACAAGGAAGAAGATATCAAAATTGGTTTATGAATTTGATAATCATCAATACGCATTTTTGACTAAAAGCGGACGATCTTATTATATGGCTAATACAGATCCATTTTTATCTCTGTATCGTCATCCCCCTCGAGGAATATCTGTAAACGCATTTATACGACAGCAACTTTTACCCGAACTCATTAGCAAAGGTCACATATTTAGCATTAGATTTCATGATCTCAGAGCCACTTTTGGTATGAATTTGCTTGAAGATAAAATTAAATCTACTAGTAATAATTCTATTATGGGGAGAGAGTTATTGAGTGGAGATGCTTTGTGGTCAGCTCTAATGGTCGTTCAAAAAGATTGGGCCATTCAAGTATTACCACAACTGAACGATATCTGACATTTCGAAAAGACTTCTCAATTGCACTTACCGTTCAATCTGAGTTTGAAAAATACCTTATGCAAGTGGGTGACAATTATGGAGGAAAATAATACCTGCTGGAAAGAACGTAAAACTATCGTATTCGAACTCGAAAATATCCCACTTAATTTTGATGATAATACTTATCCCGCTGACTATTCACAGTTACAGATAAAGGTACCTTGGCAAGTAAAATACTTAGATGTCGGTTCCTGGTGTTTTACGAAGAGAAAGCCAAAACATACTAATTCAAATCATGCGGACCATGCTATAAGCCTAGTTGATGTCAGTTCATTCAATAAGTGCCGTATTAAAGCGATTAAAGGCTTTGTCGAATATTTACATAGCCGATATAGCACAGGTATAAGTCCACAAACCTTATCGCGTCATACAAGTAGCTTTAACCAATTTTTAGTTTGGTGTGATTTAAATCAACAAGAAAATGTATTGAACTCAATAATGAGAGCTAGGGAAAGTTTGTCTGAATATATTCTTGCTCTTTTTCACTTAGTACGAAGTAGTCAACTCAACGTAAACACCGCAGGTCGTTATCAGAACCATGTAATAGAAATACTAAAGTTTATTTTTGATGACGATGAAGGGAGTATTAGTGCAGGATTGCGTCTTGTCAGAAAAAGTGAGGCGGCATCAAACGCAACCCCCGTCCCTGTTTATTCAGAAGCTCGTCAGTCTATTGAACTATATTTGAGTATTTTTAACCAAATAACTGATTTTGTTCTTAGTTTTGGGAAATACCCATTTCAATTAACTTTACCTAAAGAAAATCTGTGGGTATTTCCAATAGTCCGTCCAATGGCCACTGCATCTAAATTAAGAATGCGTAGTGAATGGACCAGAGGTTTTTGGTCATGGGATTATGAAAATGGTTGTCTATCTAAAGTAGAAAACATTATAAAGCACTACAGTGGGGATAAAAAACAAAAAAAAGATGCTGCTAGATATATTATGAAATCATCTCAAAAAGTTCTAGCTGAAGCTAATGAACACAACAATCATTACTATCGAAGACGCCTAGCTTCCCTTGCAAGTGAAGCTTTTACCATGTTATTCATATCTAATACGGCGATGAATTTAGCACAATTGATAATGTTAGATTGGTCTGACGATTATAATGTTGGAAAAGAACATCAAGGATATCGCACGATCAAACTTCGAGCGGGAAAAAAAACACAACATTTTATTGTTACCAGCTCATTTTTACCACTCTTTAGAAAGTATTTGAAACTCCGAGAATACTTACTTGTGGAAGATAGCTCACTCCTATTCTTTGGTTTTGATGCTTCAATTTTAAATCACAAGCCACTATCAAAAGGATTCTCTACCAATTTCAATAAAAAATTAAGAAATAATATAGGTATCGAAATACCGACAATAACTGCGCGAGAATGGAGAGCTCACAAAGCCGACTGGTTAGTCACTAATACAGATCCTAAAACCACGGCTATGATGTTACAAAATAGCGAGCGTACAGTGTTAAAGCATTACACAACAGGGTCAGAAATTGAAAGCGCAGACGAAATGTCAAAATTCTACGATAGCCTTTCTACCATTCAATTTAATACTTCTAGCGCTAAAAAAGCTCAGTATACAGCTGTTCCCGTAGGTCATTGTCAACGATACCAATCCCCACAGCCCATTAGCGCTAAAAATAATATTTTACCTGACTGTTCAACACCTCCTGGTTGCTTACATTGTTCCCACTATAGAATAATTGCAGATGAAGAAGACATAAGGAAATTAGTTAGCTTTCGCTTTATCTCTATTGAGTCTCGTCAACTTGCAAGCAGTGAAACACATTTTGAAAACTATTTTGGCGAAATACTTGTCCGTATTGATGAAATATTAATGCTTCTCAGAAATCAAAGTGAAAAACTAAAATGGCTTGTTGATAGAGTATGCTCTGAAGTGTCTGAGCAAGAAATACTCTCTCCTTATTGGGGTAGAAAATATCAATTTCTCATTAATCTGGAGCTAATCAAATGAATGAATCTTATCAATTAATTTATGAATCGAGATTTGAAACTGCCATTGATCAAACTAAACCGGACGATTTCCAACTTAACTCTGGGAATATAACTTACCCCTCTAAAAAATTTGTGATATCACGAAGTAGTGGCGGGCTAGTGTTATCAACCTATGGTGACGCAACACATTGGGATTTAACCCCTTACCGTACCGCTGCGTCACAAGATACAAAATTGTTTTGGAATAACATCCCATATCAAACGGTAGATGAAGCAAAATGGCTTACTTTTATAATGATATATCTTGTTTCAACGGGGCGTTCAGGAGCTCTTACAGTTGGAACTATATATAATTATCACAAGGTAATTAAAAAACTGTGTCATTACGCCAATGAAAAAAGTATTAGTATCACTGAGGTTTTAGCATCAGAACAAAATGTCACCAAATTTATAAACTCTAAAGTTAACAGCAGCAGTATATTGATTTACTTTACCGCTTTTTTAGGGCATTTATTAGAACTAGGTGAAACGCAAACAGGTGTTCCTACATTAGGGTTAAAAGCAATCACTGATATTCGAGCGCTACGAGAATCTATTCAAGATTCAAAACAACACCCCGTCATACCTCCTCGTATATTTAGCGGTTTTTTATCTGAGCTTTGGTCATTGATATTTTCCTTTAAAAAAATCCAAGTATCACTAATATCACTTGTTGAAAAGTGTGTTGAGAATAAAAGATATGGACGGAGGCAAGTCCTCAAAAATATTGACATATACGGCATTGAACTCAATTTTGCAGAAGCCGTCGAATTTCATGGATTAACCAGTGAACTTGATAGTTTGGGGATCACAAGGGTTACTAATCTTCATGGTTATATTTTAGCAATTCAAGATGCAGGCAGGTATTTATTACATACTTATTCAGGCATGAGATATAGTGAATTGCTTAGCTTAATGTTGAATTGTTTATCCATAGAGAAATCAAAACATGGAAAAATAGTTCGACTGTTAGGAAAAACAAGTAAACTTGTTGGTCAAAGGAAAACAGCAGCTTGGATCACATCAAAAGAAAGTGAAACCATTGTTGAAGTACTGCAATCTATCGCAAAACTTGTAACCTTCGGTCATGACTTTACTGCCGAAGAGCTAATTCTATTTCCATCTCCAAGCTATTTAGGGTTTGTTGGTTCAAAAAGAAATTCAACAGCTTGTTTGCCACACGGACATTCAAGTTCAACGTTATGGCGTTTTATTAATATTAAAGAAATTGAAATTAATAATGATGACCTTAACTTCCTTGAAATAGTTGATGACTCTCGAGCGTGGAGAATGGAAGAACAATTTAAAATTGGAGAAAGGTGGTCTTTTTCTTCTCACCAATTTAGGCGAACGCTTGCGTACTATTGCCGCCAAAGTGGACTAGTAAAACTCTCAACATTAAAAAGACAACTCAAGCATATCACTCGTGAAATGTCTTTATATTATGCTCAAGGAAACGAATATAGTGAGCTTTTTGATACCAATGAACACTTTTACAAAGAATATGATAGAAGCCGACCTGAAGTAGATACGCTTGCGTACGTGTTGGAATTATTATTATCTGAAGAAACTTTATACGGGAGTCATGGTAATCATATTGAAAGATTTAATAAACCAAAGAGTGAACAGGAAAAAATAAAAATTTTGAGCAATCGAGGCGATATCGTTAAAAAATTTAAAAATGGTGAAATAGCTTATCAAGAGACAGCGTTAGGGGCATGTACCACTACTTCTCCTTGCAACAAGAAACTACTTGGTCATATATCAGCTTGCATAAAGTGTACTGATGCTGTTTTAAAACCATCAAAAGTACAAAACGTAATGAACTATCAAAGTAAATTCGTAGAGTCATTAGATCAAAATAGCATTGAATACAGAACTGAAAAAATGGAACTAGAAGCACTATTATTACAACAAAATAAAATGGTTAAAAGAGGATGACTTAATGGGAGCCCTAGAAAACTATATATCAGCTTTAGAGCGATTAAAGAATAATACACCGGTCATTTTACCCAAAGGAACTCGTATATCCAAAGATACAGTTGCATTGGAAGCTGGGCGTAAACGTAGTTCAATCAAGAAATCTCGTCCTCAGTTTGAAAACTTAATAGCAGAAATTGAATTAGCCTCGTCAATTCAAAGTAAACCTACAGAGCATTCCAAGGATAACTTAGATAAAATAAAGTCCGAAAAAGCTCATTATCGAGCACTTTACCATGAATCATTAAATCGAGAACTAATGTTGGTAAAACGACTGGCTGAATTGGAAAAACAACTAAGGTTGATGCCTGTTAACCAGTTTCAACTTTGACGCATGTGATAAATTATCAATTACTGACCAATATCACTTGGATTCGTTATAGAAATGTGATTACCAAGGGATTGTGTCGGTCTAATTACCGAGCGACTTTGTCGTAAATAGCATATCAGCCAGTTGTTAAACTGGCTATGATTTATGCCTATTCTTACAACGCTTGCGACCTTGCAACTCTCAGTGCAGTGGTATTCAAATTGTTTCTTAACCACATGCTACGCACACCGCCTGCGCTAATATCAATACCGAGGGCTTCAGTCAGCTTGATGGCCACTTTCTGTTGACCAAGGTGGGGATGCTCAACGGAGAATTTTACGACTGCATCTTCGATGGCTTTATCTACACAGTTTTTATGTCTTATATCGGGAGTTTCTTGGCGTTTTAAGGCATCAGGACCGCCTTGCTTAACCAGTCTTAAGTGTCGGTGAATAGTGTCTCGTGAGACGCCACTTTGTCGTGAAGCTGCACTGATACTTCCAAGCTTTTCGATTAATGCCAACACCTCTAGTTTCTTTTGTACTGTTAAGTCTTCTGATTCAAGCTTACTTGGCTCATTTACTTCAGATACCTTGAGTTGCCGCCCTGCGAAGTGTGCGGTGAAGCCTTTCTTGCTGGTGTTTCGGATCTCAATTTTCTGATTAGCTATGGAATGTTTTAGCGGTGAATCAATCAAATAGAACTTGTTACCGTAGCTGAAGGTGTGGTCATTGCGGATCTTACGATGGTCTTTAATGACGCAGATATCATCAAGGTTGGTGTGTTTCGATAATGGTGTAAATTCAGGCGCTTGCTTTGATTTCACTTGAATTCTAGACTGCCAGAATTGTGGGATGAATACATGTTTCAGGTATGCATTAGCACTGGCTATATCTTTAATATTGTTAAGCCTTAGCTCAGGTACAAGGCGGTCTTGAAATGTATCAAAGGCACGTTCAACACGGCCTTTACCTTGAGGCGAATTGGCGAAGATAATCTCAATACCCAATTCTTCACATGCACGCTGCATTTGTGAGAAGTTGCAACGCTTAGGGCCGCCGAAGATACCCGCTCTATCCACGTACAGCGTTTTAAACACGCCCTTAGTTTCGATGCAATCTCGCATGACTTTCATACAACCAGCGGTGGTTTCAGATGGGAAGAACTCTGCATGTACTTCACTGGTGGCATCATCAATCATCGCAATCAAACAATGCTTCTTATCGCCAAACCAACGATGGGGACTACCATCCATCTGCATCATTAAGCCCGGCGCTGCCATACGCTCTCTGCGTTTTCGAACATTGCTACGTCTTCGTTTGGCTCGTTTAACGTGATGAATATCATGTGCCCAACCGCGAAGGGTTTCACGCTTAATAACAATGTTCTCATTCGTAGCTAATTGTTCAGCCAAGTGCAACAGATTCAAATCGTAATATTTTTCCTGAATCAATTTTTGAACCGCTTTTTTTATTGATACCGGCGTTTTGTTGGGTGGGGCTTTGCCACTGTTACCATGCACAACAA
Organism: Colwellia sp. M166; assembly: GCF_024585285.1. Taxonomy (NCBI): domain Bacteria; kingdom Pseudomonadati; phylum Pseudomonadota; class Gammaproteobacteria; order Alteromonadales; family Colwelliaceae; genus Colwellia; species Colwellia sp. M166. The sequence continues at coordinate 539,867 of NZ_CP040755.1, read as the reverse complement.
ACTGAATACCGACTTTCTGATATCTCTTCACATAGCGTTCTATTGAACGTCTAGACTTACTGAGTAACTTAGCAGCATTGGCAATTGTTATTCTGCCTTCAACCACTTTGGCAATTATATCAACGGTTAGTTGAGCTTTAGAATCCATCACAATCATCCTCAACATGCCTTCTAGTATTCAAAAACAAGAACACTAACAAACATGTAAAAAAGAGACCGACAGTTTCCCTTGGTAATTAGCAATTACGACAGAATTGCTTGGTAATTAAGATACGACAAAGTCGCTTGGTGTTAACATGGATTCGTTATAGAAACTTAAACGCGATCTGACACTTAAGGGTTAGAGGTTCAAATCTAACCTGACAGTCGCAAAAGCCACCAAAGCAGTCATAGACACTTTAAATAAAAGAGGCTGTTGAGACGATCAAATAGTCATACCATTCTTATGCAGCAGGCTAACTTTTGATAATAATCTTCATTCATACTTATTGATACCTAAAGGTTACCATTGACAACTTAGGGTATCACAAGTAACCTACAGGTATCATTTTTGTGTTAATGGAATAAATCAATGAATACTCAAATCATATCGACAGCAATAAACGAACAGATTTTCTTAAAAAGAAATTCACTATTAGGGATATTTGTAGGGTTAATGTTTATATCTTCTCCCTTATACAAATTACTTGAGCCTTTTATTACTCTATATGATTGGTTATACATAACCTTAGGTCTATTAAGTATAGTTTTAGGTATATCTATTGTTTTTACATTATTTAAAACAATAAAATCAATGGGAAATATGGATAGATATACAATATGGTATAGTCATTTTAATGATGAGTATTTTAATCATATTAACAATAAAGGGTTTAAATATTCATTCAATACTTCCTGTGCTTTCCTTGTGTTTTTTTTCTGTTTTCGGTCATCACTTTCAAAGCTTTTTAGTTAATCTATCCTTTAGTGACTTTGCTGAGTTTACACTTGGGCTGTCATTTATCAGTTATAGCTTACCAATATTACTTCTATTACGAGGCGAAGATGAATAGTCAATTAGATAATAATATTGCGAAATTACGGAGTAAAAGGAAGGTTTCTCAACAGCAACTTGCTGACTTAATTGGCGTGTCTAGAAAAACAATTAGTACAGTCGAAACAGGTCGTTTTACTCCATCAGTTGTTATTGCTCTAAAACTTGCTAGGTATTTCGAAGTTCCTGTAGAGTCAATATTCGCATTAGATGAATAAATAAAGTCCAATAATTTTATTTATGCTTTTAACTTGTAGTTATAAGTTGAAAAAGTAGATTTCAACACGATTCAGCTAACGACTGCTTTGAGCCCAGGCTGTGTGAAAACTCAGTTTTGATCACCTTTTGGACTAAGTAAACAATTGATATGATCAATCGGTCTTAGCAGGGGATCCAAGTCAACGAGTGGATTTAGTATAATAAAGCGGTAAGTCAAAGCAGGAGATTACCGCCAATGTCTCATCACATAAAAGGCCAATCCAGAACTCAATCTACCCTGTTCCCAGAGGCATTAGATGACTTTGTTACCGATGAAAACCCTGTCAGAGTCATTGATGCATTTGTTGATAGTGTAGACTTAGCTTCATTAGGGTTTAAAAAAGTCAAAACCAAAGCAACAGGCCGCCCATGTTATCATCCAGGTACGATGCTCAAACTCTATATTTATGGTTATTTGAATCGTATCCAATCATCTCGTCGATTAGAAAAAGAAACCCACCGCAATGTTGAATTAATGTGGCTACTAGGGCGCTTAACTCCCGATTTTAAAACCATTGCATATTCTCATGCATCGCGATCACCTAATACCATCTAAGCCGATCACTTAATACTATCCATCGCGATCACTCAATACCATCGATGCAGATCACTTTTTGGTCAAAATGGTATTGAGTGATCGGCTTGAATGGTATCGTTCAATTTATACTCATTTTTGTCTATCCAGTAGGTGTTTCTAACCGTTATTCTTTTCATTTTTGATGATGAGAATAACCATGCCAACGGCACCTATTTCAATGCGTAAACTTAAAGAGATTTTAAGACTAAAAATACGACTGTAAACTCAGTCATCGAAAGATAGCAAACAGCTTATCTATTTCACCTTCAATTGTTTCTAAATATGCCTGTAAATCAGCAGAGTTAGGTATCACTTGCTGGCCGCTTGATGAAAAATGGGATGATCATTCTCTGCAACGAGCATTCTTCAAAACAAAGCCCCGACTAAAAGGCTTTAGTATTCCTGACTGGTTGTTAGTTCAGCAGGAGCTGCGACCCAAAACCATGACGCTATTGCTGCTTTGGCAAGAATACAAAGAGCGACACGAGGAAGGATTTTACAGTTACACCCACTTCTGCCGACAGTACAAGGCATGGCTTAAATGTCAAAAACCGTCCATGCGACAAAACCATAAAGCAGGTGAAAAACTGTTTGTTGATTACTGCGGCCCAACTATGAATATTGTTGATGCTAGTACAGGTGAATACCGTACAGCTCAAGTGTTTGTCGCAGTTATGGGCGCATCTAATTATACGTATGCGGAGGCAACGTATAGCCAAAAGCTAGAAGATTGGGTGATGAGTCATGCTCGCTGTTTTGAGTTTCTTGGTGGTGTGCCAGAGCTGGTAATCCCTGACAACTTAAAAAGTGCGGTAACTAAACCTTGTCGATATGAGCCTGATTTAAATCCAACCTACCAACAATTGGCGACACATTATGATACGGTCATTGTGCCTGCTAGACCTTATAAGCCCAAGGATAAAGCCAAAGCAGAAGTGGGTGTGCAAATTGTCGAACGCTGGATAATGGCACGGCTTCGCAATGAAAGCTTCTTTAGCTTGCGCCAATTAAACCTAAAGATACAAAAACTGCTTGTCGACTTAAACCAGCGGAAAATGAAGAAGCACCCTGGTTCAAGGCTCAGTCAGTTTGAATCCATTGATAAACCTGCTCTCAAACCACTACCCACACAGGCTTACAGTTACACCTTAGTCAAACAAGTAAGCGTGCATATTGATTATCATGTCGAAGTTGAAAAACACTACTACTCAGTACCTCATACCTTGATCAAACAAAAGCTTGAAGCCCATGCCACAGGTCAACTGGTGACACTTTACCATCAGGGTGTTCAAGTAGCCGTTCACCCAAGATCACACCGAGAAGGTGCACACACCACGCTTGATCTACATATGCCAATAGCTCATCAAAAGCAGCAGCAATGGTCACCACAACGGTTCGAACGTTGGGCAGCTAAGTTCGGTGGTTCAACGGAGCAGTTTGTTATGCAATTGATGCAAGCTAAAAAGCATCCAGAGCAAAGCTACCGTGCTTGTATGGGGTTATTAAGCCTAGGTAAGAAGTTTACTGACCAACGTCTTGAAGCAGCCTGTCATCGCGCATTAGCCACAGGTGTTACTCGCGTAAAACAAGTAAAAAACATTTTAGAAAAGGGCTTGGATAAGCAACCCTTGCCACAAGCTCAAGGTGATTTACTACAAGATATTGATCATAAAAATATCCGCGGCAACAACTATTACCATTAATCAAAACTAACAAACCAAAGGAAATCTTATGCAAAATATCAATCAACAAGTCAATAACCAGTTAAGTAACTTAAAGCTAAGCGGTATACGTGATGCACTATTGCAGCAATATGAGCAACCCAATCTCTACGTTGAACAAAGCTTCGAAGAGCGACTAAGCTTATTGCTTGACCATGAAATAACTCAGCGTGATCAGCGTAAAATTGACCGCCTAACTCGACAAGCAAAGTTCAGAGTTGGCGGTACGCTTGCTCAACTCAACTATGGCGCAGCACGACAACTAGATAAAACTCAGATCCGTTCATTAGCACAAGGTGAATGGCTACGCCTTCACCAAAACATTTTGATCACGGGAGCAACGGGGTGTGGCAAAACTTACCTCGCTTGTGCTCTTGGTCAAAACCACTGCCAACAAGGGAGTAGCGTTTATTATTTTAGGCTTAAAGAGCTATTAGAAAAGATGTTCTTAGCGCAAGCCGATGGTAGTTATCGAAAACTGATCAACAAGCTTAGCTCTGCCAATTTACTGATCCTAGATGATTGGGGATTAGAGCCATTAACAGCTCAACAACGCAGTGATTTACTGGAATTAATTGATGCGAGATATGACACAAAATCGACCTTAATTGCCAGCCAATTACCGATAGAAAATTGGTATGAAATGATCGGAGAATCGACACATGCTGATGCGATCCTAGATCGGCTTGTTCACGGAGCAATAAAGTTGGAATTAAAAGGCGAATCGATGCGAAAAAAACTAAATTCCTTGACTGATGGCGATCACTCAAGTTAGATTTTACTAAGGTCTACTGGCAGACAAAAAAAGTGATCGGCTTGAATAGTATTGACCGATCGGCTTCATGATATTACGCAACCATCGCAGACTTTAGAAAAGACAACAGCACAGGCATTAAGAATACCTGTCGTCAGTTTATCCAGCTATGCCGTGAAATGAATATGTTTACCAATGTGATAGTTGCCATTGATGGTAGTAAGTTCAAAGCGGTGAACAGTAAAAAAAAGACCTACACGCCCAAAAAAGCAAAGGACTTAATTGCTCGATTCGACGCGAGTGTTGCTCACTATTTAGCGATTTTAGCGGATAAAGATAAGCAGGAATATTCTGATGAAGATGTCACTGTCATGCATGAGAAAGTGGTATGGATGAAGAAGAGGCTTGCTGAATTAGCCGATATTGAAAGAAAAGTGAATGAGCATCCTGACAAGCAATTATCACTTACCGACCCTGACTCAAGGCTCATGAAAACGAGCAACATGGTGCGACAAGTTTGCTACAACGTACAATCCGCCGTAGATAGCCAACATCACTTAATCATTAGCCATGAAGTTACGCAAACAACAGATAGAGGAAAACTCCATTTAGTCGCCAGTCAAGTACAAGAAGCGCTTGAAACCACTAATATTACCTTTGTGGCAGACAAAGGTTATTACAGCAGAGTTGATATTAAAAACGTGCTCGATACAGGCGCTGAAATGCTGGTACCTAAAGGAGACACGTCGGGCGCTGCAAAAGCCGGGATATTCAACAAAAATCTATTCAAGTATGACAAGGAAAAAGACGAATACACTTGCCCTGCGGGGAATATATTGCCTTATCGTCGTAATGCCATGGAAGATGGTTTAAAGCTAAGGGTTTATGTAAACCATATCGCTTGCCGAGATTGTGCAATTCGCGCTAAGTGTACTCGTTCACGTAAAGAGCCAAGGAAAATGCGACGTTGGGAGCATGAAAATGAAATTGATGCCATGCACCAACGGCTCAAGGAAGCGACCGACACACCGCTTATTCGCAAGCAAACGGTAGAGCATCCGTTTGGCACCATAAAGATGTGGATGGGCGCGACTCATTATTTAACGAAGCGTTTAAAAAATGTAAGTACAGAGACTAACCTACACGTACTTGCTTATAATTTGAAACGAATGATGTCTATTAAAGGCACTATTGGTTTGATGAAGTTAATCAGGCAATAGTTGGTCTAATTTGGTCTAAAAACTTCGCGATTAGTGACACAAACACGAATATAAACGTAATCACTCTAAAGGGTTCCCCATCACGTTAGTCATCGTAAATAACCTAAAATTCTTGTAAAAGTAGCTATTATTAACACCAGAACAAAGATCGTGCGCGAACAGCACAGTTTTTGATGAGTTTTCACACAGCCTGAGCCTGAAGCTGCCTGTCAGATTTAGTTAAAACCTGATACTTGGAATCGTAAGATAATATCTGAACTACTAATTATTAGATATGGACATTACACTCACTATAGTCCGTATTTTTTAGTCTAAATACGGACACATATCTATTTTGTAACTCTTTGATTTTATGAAAGTATGCATGTCCGTATTCCTAAATATTTACAGTACACACGGTACCAACAATGTAAACTTCGCTATTTTAGATTTTTTTGGCTATACGTTCGCCCCTCGATACGCAAAAATGAAAAAAGTGTTTTTTAATTTATTTGAAGTGTCTGAAGAGGACGGTAGCCGTATTCAATTGATAAAAGAAATTAACCATAAACTTATTACAGAAGAGTGGGACGAAATCCAACATATAGTGTGCTCATTGAGCCGAAAGACTACCACACAAAGCACTATCATTAGAAAGTTAAGTAATGGCAAGAGCCGTACATTGGCAGCCCTTCATGAGTACGACCGCTTGATAAAATCAATTTATGTTTTAGAGTACGTCGATAATTCCACGCTGCGCCATTATGTTCAGCAAGCTTTGAACCGAGGTGAAGCATACCATCAATTAAAACGGGCTATAACTTCCGTAAACGGTAATAAATTTCGAGGTGGTAATGATTATCAAGTATCGCAATGGAATGATTGTGCTCGCCTTATTTCCAATTGCATTATTTATTATAATTCAGCGCTATTATCAGCATTTTTACAAATTCAAGAAAATAATGGTAGGCAAGATATGGTAGACATTATTGCTAGGTTATCACCTGTTGCTTGGCAGCATATAAACTTGAATGGAGAATATGCTTTTAACAAAGATCGTAAAGAAATTGATTTACTCGGTTTACTAAATGGCATTGAAGCACTTGGTAGTGCCGATTAAAAAACCAAATAACCTTATCAAAAAGTATACTTTATGATAAGGTTATTTGACTATTATCAAAAGTGCTCTCATAATGTTTTTATCAAAATATCTTAAAGTATACGATAAAAAAATGTCAAAAATTGGATACGCAAGAGCTTCCACCCATAAAAATATTTTATGGACATAAGTCTATATAACGCTATTTTACTGAGTTCATGACTAATTAAGTGTCCATACACATTTGTCCATATAAACTAAAAGATAAATGTACAATTTAGCTCTAAATACAATAAAAATGTCCATATATTCATCATTGCTACCCAATGACATTTACCTAAACCAGCCAATTACATTTAATGATGTCACATCTAGTTTATAATTAATTCTGTCCTTATTAGGTCTGTAATATTGATCGTCATCTTGCGTAATACTCATGTATCATCGGTACTATCGTCGTTTCTAAGTTCATCAAATTTTGCTGCCATTGTGGGGTTTTTTTTAGTTAATTTCTTAACGGTTAAGTCATCGGCTTTGTTGTTGGCAAGCCTGAGATTGTTTTCAGAACCAAGCAGTGCATCCTTAGTCTTCTGAAGATGATCGATAGTTTTGTCAATCTCCTGAATGGCTGTTTTAAACTTCTTAGATGCCAGATCATAGTTCCGAGCAAAACCAGTCCTAAACGCATCAAGCTCGCTTTCAAAGTTTGTGACATCAACGTTCTGAGCTTTCACTATAGCAAGTTCATTTTTGTACTTCAGTGAGTTCTGGGCGGCGTTTCGCAACAACGTTATCATCGGAATAAAAAATTGAGGTCGGATGATATACATCTTTTGATACCTGTGGGATACATCTACAATACCTGAGTTGTAAAGTTCGCTATCTGGTTCGAGAAGAGATACAAGGACAGCGTATTCACACCGTTTTTCATTACGATCTTTATCGAGTTCCTTAAGAAAATCTTCGTTTTTCTTCTTGGTCCCTGTTTCGTCATTCTCATTTTTCATCTCGAACATGATCGAGACTATCTCTGTATTCTCTTCATCTGAATCTCGAAAAATATAGTCGCCCTTGCTTCCTGTCCGCGCGTCGTTATCCTTTTCAAAATATGCTTTGGGAAACGCTGTTGCTCTAATACGGTTGAACTCAGTCTCACAGTGTATCTCAAGGCTTTCTCCAACCATCTTAGTCGACAGGCGGGCTTTCATATCTCGGAGTCGATCGATTTCGTCGTTACGATCCTTAATCTGTGTCTCGTACTTATCTTGAAGTGACTTCTCACCGAGTTGTTTCTCTAGCGCAGCTCGCTCTAGATCACTTTTAAATTGATCGCGCTCTTTCTCAGCTTCATTAATTGCATCTTTGATTGCATGCTTCTGCGCAACTTCGTTATTACTAAGCTTTGACTGTAACTCTTGAATCTCTGCATCTTTTTTTGCAGATGTACCTTGCAGTTCGTTTGAGTGATTTGCCTTAGCTAATTCCGAAGAATTTTTGTTATCTTGTTTCGCCTGCTTTAGTTCGTTTCTAAGTGCGTCCCGTTCATTTTCAACGACTTTTAGGGCTTCGCTTACAGCAAGTTTCAGTGCAACTTCACCGGCGTCTAACTTAGACTGCAAATTTTGAATTTCAGTATCCTTGGCTACTACCGCCATTTGCATTTCACGGCCAGCTTTTTCCTTGGCAAGCTCAACCGCATTAGCTTTATCTTTCTCGGCCAGCTCAAGCCTCTCTTGCAACTGCTGATCAAATTCGCTATCGCGAACCTGTTTCAGAATATCTGCATATCCAGTCTCATCAATCTTGAATGCTTTATTACATTCAGGACAAGTAATTTCATGCATGATTATTTATCCCTTACGTTCGTAATTTTATTGAATAACGGCTATCACCCGGTTAATGGGGCACCCACCACAAAAAACTTAATTTATAAATAAATAACTTAAAAGCCACACTTAATTCGGTAACTCTTTCTTGAGAGCATTTGTAGCATTCAAGTATAAATTCTCTTGATTTATTACAACGTTTCAATTATTGAAAGTATAAGTTTAAACTTTAGAGTATCTATAATTCCCTTTTATTTGAGCGGCTAAATACCCTCCAACTGAGTCAGCATCGCGGACCCCTTCAAAAATATGCACCGGAACATCAAAGTATTGGTATGCAGTTCCATTATTAAATTCAACCTGCAAAGTTGAACTTTCTTCATCATAGCCCACTGCTCCTACATTGCTTGAAACCACTTGAATCATATCCATTTTTTACTCCTTTACTTTATCTATTTTAGGGTTTTGTGCTCTCCAAGTTTCAACTAACTCAGAATAATTTGGGTTTACTTCCATAGGAATACCCCAGCCGCCAGGATTTTGAGAATCTTCGTGTGATACTTCATCAAAAATAATAGGGTCTTGACTATCTGGTCTTCTATTTTTAGGTGGTGGCTCAATTGTTGTTCTCATTGGTAATTTTACGGCTTCACCTAATATTATTGCTTCACCTGTTCTTAATATTGGTAACATATTTGTTAAGCCATCAAGGTTATCAGATAAGGCTGATGTTATATGGCTTCTGTCAGATCCATTAGTTAACCTAAGAGCAAAGAAGGTTCCGCATTGTGAAAGAATTGTAGGATTAATTTCTGAAGGTCTTTGGCTTACTATCATTGCACCAATGCCATACTTACGCCCTTCTTTTACTATTCGTTGCACCACTTTTGAAGCCATCCCCTCCAATTTATCATTTAAATAAATATGCGCCTCTTCCATAACTAGCAATAACGGTCTATGTCTTCCACCTTGTGATAGGTTTCTTGACCAGAAAAGGGCTTCATATAACAATCTAAGTAGCGCGCCTATTGTCGTTTGTAATATATCGGCAGGTACACCAGATAAATCCAAAATCGTAACAGGCTTATCACTGCCTATCCAACCTTTTAATAACTTATCTAAATCAAAAGTAACTTTTCCGTCAATATCAGGTAACCATCCATGAACATCAGGTTTAAAAATAAAATTGTACCTTGGTATTCTTAATTTAGTGCCCAAAAGCAACAGTTGTTTACCAATATTCAAACTACCAGGCAAATAAAATATTTTTTCTTCATCTTTTTCAGTAACAGTGTTTTTGAAAATTGGTGGAATACCTTGCAATGGGTTCCCCTTCATTTCGTTTCCATCGCCATCTAATTCATATGCTAAGTTATCTAATGGTTTACCACCTCTTCCTTTGTAATAAGTACCAAAAGTTTCAATGAATAATTCATGCCATAAATGATGAATACTAAATGGAATCGGACTATCAACACTGAGAGTGTCTGATGTAGCGCCTTTTCTAGGTGTACATTTTAAAGACTCAAGTTTATATTTTTGAATCCTTTCCATAACAATATTTTTATCTTTTTCACTGGTAAACTCGCCAAAACTTATTTTGCATAGCTCATCAAAACTTAATGCCCAAAAAGGTATATAAAACTTTTTCTCTTTAAACTTGGAAGATGCATCACCATTTATTTTATAAATATGCGCTTTATCCTGTAAAGCTTGACCATATTCACCATGAAGATCTAACATAATAATTCGAGAAGATGGGTATTTTTCGGTATCAGACAGTGCATTCATTATGCTTGCTACCGTCGTTGATTTTCCTGAACCGGTTGTTCCAACAATAGCTGAATGCCTTGTAACTAATTTATTTACATCAATTAGTGCGGGAATTGAATCCGCATTAGATATATGACCTAATTTCACAAAATAGGGTTTGTCAGGCTCGCCATAAATATTTTTCAGTTCTTTTTCGGAAACTAAATGGACTTCATCTCCAATAGTTGGATATTGAGACAGGCCTCTTTGAAATCGCCCTCTTTTTGGCCCTTCACCTATCAACTGAATTGTCATCCACCGATTACCAATATCTGGATTATCGGCCTGACTGACTGGGATTGCACTTGCCCCTACTTGGCTAATGATTCCAAACAAATTATTAAAACCAATAGGAATTCGAACAAAGCTCCCTATTTGTCCTACTCGATAACCTTGTCCATCTATATAAACAAAGCCTGTTAAAGATTCCTTTGACAATGATATGCTAACTGATGTTCCACTAACATCTTGAACATCTCCAAGATAAGTTTCTTTACTTGTCATTCTACTACTCACTAGTCGGTCCTATAATTTTCTTGAGAAAATTTGTGAATACAGAAAAGTCACCTAATTTGACTAAATGTTTCTTCTCACTTGGTTCAGTATTTTCTTGAGACGTTTCAATAAATGTGAGTAAATCAATATCATCCTCATCTTCGATTTTATTCCATCGCCCTAAACTAGTACCGATAATAGCTTTGTCATCTGTCCACACATTAAGATTGTGTTGTTTTTTGGCAAGTTTGTATGCTTCTTCATATCTTTCTACGGATTGATCTTCATATGTCCCATACATTAAACCTAATACCATACCCGTAGGGTTAGATTTTAAAGCATTAATAATCGCGTCATTAAGGTGGTTATCATGAAATGAATAACCACATAGTACAAGTAATGATGATTTCTTTCGTATAAAGCGATTCAGTTGATCAATTAATGCCAAATAGGGCATTTTTCGACTTTCTTCATACTTTAGATGTGAAGGATAAATTAAATGTGATGCATCATGCTTTATTTCAGATGATCTATAGACTTTCTTTTCACCTGCTATATTTTCTTGATACCAATTTATGGAACCATGAATTTTCCATAGTCTTGACCAATGTTTTGGAATTAAATTATCCTCAACAGCTCTTAAATCAAAAAAAGATCTTCTTGAACCAACAAATCCATCAAAATATGGAACTTCTAAACTTTCTAAAGCCTGCTCTAGCAATAAATCATAATTAGTAGTAAATAATTCAACGGAAGACTTTCTGTCAATTGACCTGATCCAATTACAAAGACGGTGGTAAGGGGTTTCATCATGGGGCAATTCAACATCCAGCTTTTTTACTATCTCTGAGCAGATATCCTTTTCTAGTTGTAATAATTCACTTTCAACTAACCCCCTGACACTTCCCCCTTTAGATACAAGAATTAAACTCCTAAGAAAGCTTAAGATATCTTCTATATTTTCAGGACTTTTCCCTGTCTTTGCTAATTCACTTAATAACAATGTATGTTTTTCATTATCAACTAGTTGCTCATTGATAAAAATAGTAAGCTGTTTAACATCAGGAATTAACGGCCAATCTTCTTTGTTGGGTAACTCTACAGATAGTGGGCAACCTGCTGATATAAAAAAACCTATAGACTCATTATTTTGCGAAAGAGATTGCCTTAAGTACTTTAAATGCCTAGTTGGGCTGTGAAAATTGTTCATGAAAAACTCCGTTATAATCTTATTTAGACAAGAATAGGTTATGTAAATACGGAACATCGTGTAAATTACAATTTATCAACTGCCGTAAATTAATCCATTAATAATATATTTAAAATCTACCAGCAATCATGTGCTTATACTATATAAACTTTATCATTAACCACCTAAATCAGCTCTTTCTTGTTTTGTAATAATATTTACACGGTTAGTACAGTTATTTACATAACTCAAGGAATATTATAAATACAAAAGCTTCACCAATCCCCCCCGCGGGCAATAAACAATGACAAAAGTTAACATTTCGCTCTACTAATACGTCACAAGGAGTGACAACAAAGGTGCTAACATATCAATCATATAGGAAACTCAATCACACTTGATTTCAATTTAATAATTTCCTTTTCTAATTTTCGTAACTGTTCAACTAACATTACTTCAGTAAGCGTATGGGGAAAGGCGTCTAGTCTTGCTTGATGTTCCAAGGCAGTAGATGTTCTAGGCTCTCTGGCTTTTTAGCCAGTTCATTTAAACAGGTTTGCAAATAACTATCGACCAGCAAGCCATTGGCTTTAGCAGTTTCAACAAAACTGTAGAGTATTGCACTGGCATTAGCACCACGCGATGTATTTGAAAACAGCCAATTTTTACGACCAATTACAAACGGCTTTACTGCTCGCTCAGCACGGTTATTATCAATATTGATACGACCGTCTTTGAGGTAGGTTTCAAGTTTATGTGCTTGGTTATGCCAATAAGTTAAGGCTTCGCCTAGTTTACTTTTGGGCGGTATTTTTTCTCGGTTTTCAATGACCCAACGATGGATGGTATCAAACAGCGGTTTTGATTTTTCTTGTCTTGCTTGATATTTCTCATCGCTATTTTTTGTTTTGATATTTGCTTCAATGCCATAGAGTTTGCCAATTAAGCTCAATACCACATCGGCTTTACCTGTTTTGTTTTTACCTTGCGCGGTTTTCGCATCAATGAATTTGCGACGTGCATGCGCCATACAGCCGGCTAATATCGCATTCGTTTTTCCGTACGCAGCGTAACCATCAACTTGTAAATAATGACTATAACCGTCAAGAAACGTGATGGGGCATTGCGCTGCTCGGCTGTTGTGATAATCATACAAGACGATGTTTTTTGTCTTATTGTTATTCAACTTATCCTCACCACAGCAGTACATATATGGACGCTTCCTTGATGTCAACCCAAGTGAATACGAAAACATAACAAAACGGGCTTATGTTTTTGATTACTGAGCATTACTCTTTTCATACTTTTGTTCATGATGACAGGCGCTTTCGCTTGCTTAAAGCAAACTGTACTGACATATATTCGAGCTATGGTTTGTTATCCATGCTCCAGATAAGTTGCGAACTAGAAATACCTTAAAACATTGTTCACCCAAACGTGATAGATACACTTGTCCTCTCACAGGCTTTGTTCTAGTTGGCTAGTGCCTTTTTTTCTCATCTTATCAACAACAGTCTTGAAAAGTTTTCTGGATAAATTAAGTCCCCTCTAGCAGCCTAAACACCCACACAGACTCATGGCCTTTGTCCTGCACAGGCTTACTAGAGGGTAAAACGGGTCGTCAATCATGTGATTACCTTAACCGGTTGAGGCGTGTAATGGCATTGCTTTTGTAACAATGTCCACATGATGCGTGCTAACTTGTGCGCAGTGGCAACCGCGGTACAATTGAACGGTTTTCGTGCACTTAACTGGGTTATCCACACACTCAATGCATCGTGTTTCTTTCTGGCATGAACGATGATGGCACGCGCACCATGGATAAGCTGTTTACGCAGGTATTGGTCTCCACGTTTACTGATGCCGCCCATCACGCTTTTATTGCCTGAGGCAAATTGTTTGGGTGTAATGCCTAGCCAAACAGCAAAGTCGCGTGCACTGGTGAAGGCTTGTCCACTGCCTATTGAGGCAATAAAGGCAGAAGCATTGAGGTAACCAATGCCAGGGATACTCAATAGTATTTGCCCTAATGAATTGGCTTCAATGTCAGTTTTTAATTGTTTTTCAATCGCTTTAATACGTAGGTTTAAGGTTTTGAATTCTTGATAAACATCGTTAACTAGCCACTGAACTGATACCGATAACGTGGTATCAAGTGATAATGCTTGCATACTTTCATTAAAAGCAGGTATGCCTAACGGGAAAACAAGGCCAATGTCAGCTAATAAACCACGTAGTTGATTAGTGACCGCTGTACGTGTTTTTAAGTAACCTTTCTCGCAAGCGATGTAGCATTAACGTTTCTTGCTGAGTTTGGGTTTTGATGGGGACAAACCGAATGAAAGGTCGCCTACTTGCTTCGAATATGGCCAGTGTATCGTTACTGTCATTCTTGTTTCCTCGCACAAAAGGTGTCACGTGTTGCGCAGGAATTAAGTGCACAGTGTGACCGATGGATTCAAACAACCGGCCCCAATAATGAGAAGAATAACAGGCCTCCATCACAACACGACATGGGGGTTGCATTTGCATAAAATGCTTCAGTTGAGCGCGGTTCAAGCGCTTATTAAAAACGCCTTTATTAGCCTCAGTAAACCCCATGAGTTGAAAAACGTTTTTTGCTAAATCAATTGATATTGTGCTAACTTTCATGACGGACGTTCCTTAAATTAACTGATTGTTTTTAACCAGTTTGGCGCATTGACGCCGTAATTGGGAGCGTCCATCACATCACCCACATATAGCTGGTCGTCTTTTCTTCTCGAATAACCTTTAATGGGGTTTCGTCAGCATGGATAACCGCTTGCGCAAGTAACTGCCTTTTTAAGGCAACATATAGCGGCATCAACAACTCACTGCAACGTATTAACCAGTCTGACATCGTTTGGCGACTTAAACTTATGCCATAGTCGTTAAACAGCCTTTCTTGACGATAGAGCGGTAAGCCATATTGGTATTTAGCTGTGATGAGCTGGCTGAGTAAGCTTGCCGTGGCAATCCCTTTGGGGATTGGCGTTGAGGGCATTGGCGGTGTTTTAATGTGATTGGTGATACCTGTTTTCTCACACTGCTTACAGGCATATTTGGGACGAATAGTTTCAATTACCTTGATATGTGCAGGAACGAACTCGAGCTTTTCACTGCGTGACTCCCCGATTTTATGTAAGCTATTTTGACAGCAATTACAGATTTTCTCATCAACAGGTAAATCGATTGTCACGACTTGACGCGGTAAGTCTTTGGGAAGCGCTTTTCGTTTCGGTGTGTTTTTAATGGTTGCTGCTTGCTTGCCATCAACCTCGGCTAAGAGTATTTTATCGGCTTCATCCAAGGTTTCTTCGGCTTCATTGAAGGTTTCACCTTCGCCAGGATTTTTCTCTGAGCTTTTACCGAACGCTTTGCGTCTAGCGATTTCATAGCGCTCGATCAGACCATGAATAATTTCATTTTGTTTAGCTAACTCTTTATCTTTTTCTGCCAATGCTCGGGTTGTGTTAACTTGCAACTCAAGTAACATTTTCTTGAGTTGTTCTGGGTCGTTGGGCAGTGAGTTAACATCTATATTCATGCACACAGCTTAGCAAAATTTACATTGGCTATCTGCTTTGTACGTCAAATAATATAGGGTTTGCGTACACGATCATTGACTACCTTTTGATAGTCAATGTGATCCCCTCAAATCACCGATTCATAGTGTAATGGATCATGACCTACAACATCATAACCCGAGAGTAACCAAGCCAATTGCTGCTCCGTTAATTCAAACACTTGGTTTGATACTTTACTTGGCCATTTGAATTTCTGTTTTTCTAGGCGCTTATACCACAACGCAAAACCTGTTTTATCCCAATAGAGAATTTTAAGCTTGTCTCTGGCTTTGTTACAAAAGACGAACAATGCGCCAGTATAAGCGTCATGTTCAAGTTCACCTTCAACAATACCAACCAAGCCATTTATCGATTTACGAAAATCGACAACATCTCGGTGTAAAAAGACTTCAGGTACTTCACTAAACATTTTCATTAAACCAATGCTCGTAATACTTGGCCTAAGTAAGTGGCACAGGTATTTGAAGGAAGCTTTAATGTTGCTTTCCCTAACGTCAATTCAATGGGTGGTTGCTGCGTTATCAATTCAACTTGTTGGGTGACTTGGGTACGAACAAAGCTGCTGGTAGTGATCCCCAGCTTTTTACGAAAGACATAAAAACTAGAGGTTGCTAATTGATGTTTACGGCAATAATCAATGATGGTTAAGCCACTAGCTTGCTGTTCAGTAAGGATAGCTCGCCATTGTTCATGGCTTCGAGTTATTTTCATAAGTTACTCCAAATAATTGTTTGAAGTAACTTAACTTGAACTCGGCACATTGTTTAGATGCTCTTTGCCGGACGCTTACACTTGATCAAGCAGAATTAATGCGTGTACTCGCGGAAGCATATTATCAACTAGAATCATTTGAACAAGCATATTTAACATTAAAGGCAGCGAATAAAGTTAAGTTGCACTAATTTTAGAACTTATAACCTAGCAATAATCCAACTTGGCTATTAGCATACCTATGACCAAGAAGCACAAAGTATTTTTAGAATCATTCAGTACTCAGATTATATTCAAAAGCCTATTTCAAGATATGCTCGCCTTATCGAACCAATTCACTAATTTTTTTACATTCAAAATTACTAATCGTTAGTAATAGCCTTAATTAAAAACAAAACACACCGTAGGAAACTAATTTGACAATTAATTTACCATCAAATAAAGGTAACGTAATTAGAATAGCGTTATTATACTGCTTGGCTTTATAGTTAAATCACCAAATATTAAAAATGCAGTTAAAGGTAATCGTTAATGAGTTTAAAGTACAAGTTAGGTATTACTAAGCCGTTCCCCTGCAATTACTTGCCTGGGCAAGAAGAGCGCTTATTAGTGGCTGTTGATAGTAGCTTACATGATAGTGAACATTATGGTTGGTTGATGCAACAAGGCTTTAGGCGCAGCGGTAATGAAATCTATCGTCCCCATTGTATTGCATGTCAAGCATGCCAGTCACTTCGAGTATTAGTGAAGAACTTTATCCCCTCAAAAAGTCAAAAACGCTTATTAAAACGCAATCAGCTATTTACGGTAGTGATAAGTGAACAGATAAAACCCAGCTACTACCCACTATACGAGCAGTATATTAATATTATACATAGCGACGGTAGTATGTTTCCGGCATCAGAGCAGCAGTTTCAGAGTTTTACCCTCAACGATATTACTGAGCAATGCTACATTGAAATTTGGCACAATGAGCTTTTGATCAGTGTTGCGGTAACAGACAAAATTCCTGATGGCTTATCGGCGGTATATACTTTTTACCACCCAGATTATAGAAAATACGGCTTGGGCGTTTTTTCAATTTTAAAGCAAATTGAAATGGCTGCTGACCTTGAATATCAATTCCTCTATCTTGGTTATCAAATAGCACAATGCAATAAAATGAACTATAAAGATCGCTATAACCCACACCAAATATTAGTCGAAAATCAATGGCAAACCGTAAATAAATAACACTATAGCTTTACATTAGCGCTGTAATTCGGCATTATCTGCGCAGCTTTTTATTTACGCACTAATTTAGAGGTTTGGCGCCCAATGGCGAAAGAAGAAAATATTGAAATGCAAGGTACTGTTTTAGATACTTTGCCAAATACTATGTTCCGTGTTGAATTGGAAAATGGTCATGTTGTAACCGCTCATATTTCTGGGAAAATGCGCAAAAATTACATCCGTATTTTAACTGGCGATAAAGTCACTGTTGAACTAACACCATATGACTTATCTAAAGGTCGCATTATCTTCCGTGCTAGATAAAAATTAATTAATTCAGTTATGAATACGCTTTAGGTTTATGTAAATAAAGCGTTTTTTTATCATCAAAATTTAGTTAATTCCAATTTGATATAACAAAAAACCGAGCTTGCTCGGTTTTTTTATTTTCTATACAATATCAATGATATTAGCCGCTAATGTTCAACTAACTCTTTTTTTGATTCGTAATTTATCACCAATTTATCTTTCTTCACAGCAACCCGAGCGACACCACCTTGGGTTAGTTCACCAAAAAGTAGCTCATTAGCTAAGGGTTTTTTCAATTGCTCTTGAATCAACCTCGCCATCGGACGCGCTCCCATCGACTTGTCATAGCCATTAGTTGCCATCCATTTTTTAGCATCTTTGGTAATTTCTAAAGAAACAGCTTTTTCATCAAGTTGAACTTGTAACTCAACAATAAACTTGTCGACGACTTGTTGAATAATTTCATCACTTAAATGATTAAACCAAACAATGTTATCTAAGCGATTGCGAAACTCAGGTGAAAATACTTTATTAATTTCCTCCATGGCATCAATGCTATTGTCTTGTTGTTTAAAGCCAATAGATTGCTTCACCGTGTGCGCAATGCCCGCATTAGTTGTTAGCACTAATATAATGTTTCTAAAGTCAGCTTTACGGCCATTGTTGTCTGTTAACGTGCCATGATCCATAACCTGTAGGAGAATGTTGTAAACATCTTCGTGGGCTTTTTCTATTTCATCTAGCAAGACAACAGCGTGTGGATTTTTAATCACAGCATCAGTAAGTAAACCGCCTTGCTCATAGCCAACATAACCAGGAGGCGCACCAATTAAACGGCTAACAGCGTGTTTCTCCATGTATTCAGACATGTCATAACGTAATAGTTCAACACCCAGTACTTTAGCAAGCTGTTGAGTAACTTCTGTTTTACCTACTCCTGTTGGTCCAGCAAAGATAAATGATCCAATAGGTTTATTTTCATTGCCTAAACCTGCTCGTGATAAGCGAATAACAGACGATAGCTCATCAATGGCATGATCTTGGCCAAAAACAACCAGTTTTAAATTGCGATCAAGTGTTTTCAGACTATCAACCTCTGACGATGATACTGACTTTTCAGGAATACGAGCCATTTTAGCGACAATGTTTTCAATATCAGTATTGCTGATCACTTTTTTACGTTTAGACGCCGCTACTAACTGCTGACGTGCACCCGCTTCATCAATAACATCAATGGCTTTATCGGGTAAAAAGCGCTCATTAATATATTTAGCCGAAAGTTGTGCTGCGGCTCTTAACGCTTTGTTTGAATAACGTACACCATGATGCGCTTCATATTTATCTTTCAAACCATGTAAAATTTTTGTTGTGTCGTCAACGCTGGGCTCAATAACATCAATTTTTTGAAAACGACGAGCTAAAGCACGATCTTTTTCAAAAATACTTTGGTACTCTTGATAAGTTGTAGAGCCAATACAACGTAACTTTCCTGACGAAAGTAACGGTTTGATCAGATTCGACGCATCTAACATACCGCCAGAGGCTGCACCAGCTCCTATAATGGTGTGTATCTCATCAATAAAGAGTATCGCATTGCCATCTTGCTCAAGCTCTTTTAACAAGGCTTTAAAGCGCTTCTCAAAATCACCACGATATTTAGTCCCCGCCAACAACGCGCCCATATCTAAAGAGTATATTGTCGCGTCTGCCAGAAACTCAGGCACTTTATCTGAAATTAATAAATTGGCTAAACCTTCAGCTATGGCGGTTTTACCTACGCCGGCTTCACCGACGTATAACGGATTATTTTTACGACGACGACTTAACACTTGCAGCGTGCGCTCTAGCTCACTATCACGACCAATAAGCGGATCAATATTGCCTTTCAAAGCCTCTTCATTGAGGTTTGTAGAAAAGTTATCAATGGTACGAGGCTCTTCTTCACCTGCCGGTGCTTGTGCTGCATTAGTGTTAGCTTCTTGATCAATTTTAGCGATACCATGTGAGATATAATTAACAATATCGAGGCGACTGATATCAGATTTCTTTAAAAAATAAGCCGCTTGTGATTCTTGTTCGCTAAATATTGCCACTAAGACATTAGCGCCATTGACTTCACTTTTACCCGAAGATTGAACATGAAAAACAGCACGTTGTAACACGCGTTGAAAACCCAGTGTCGGTTGGGTTTCTCTTTCCTCTTCACCTGTGGGGATAACAGGCGTCGTATCGGCAATAAAGGCTAATAGTTCTTTTCTTAGATTGGTCATATTAGCACCACAAGCATTTAAAGCATCAATAGACGAAGGGTTATCTAACAACGCCAACAATAAATGTTCAACCGTCATAAATTCATGGCGAGACTCTTTAGCCTGACGAAAAGCCATATTTAACGATACTTCTAAATCTTTATTTAGCATAGGTTACTCCAATTTGCATCTTGCGTTATTACGCCTTTTCCATAGTACATTTAAGCGGATGTTCATTGCTTGTTGCGTAACTCAACACCTGATCAACCTTTGTTTCTGCCACTTCAGCAGTAAAGGTACCACAACGCCCTTTCCCTTTATAATGAATAGCTAGCATGACTTCTGTTGCTTGTTCTGAATTCATGTTAAAAAATTTGCACAATACATCAATGACAAAATCCATTGGAGTATAGTCATCATTCAATAGCACTACAGTATACATTGGGGGTTTCTGAAATTTTTCAATAACCTCCTCGTCAAGAACGCTTTGATCATCTATTAACTCTTTCCATTTACTCATAATTCTATATTAGTCTGTCAGTTAAATTTTTGCTTTAAGATTTGAAAAAATAATAACTAAAAAACATCAAAAAATATAATATTACACTTGACTATTTCTAATTATTATCTACGATTTATCTTGGTGGTTATTTTTTATCCACTTGAAATGAATATATGATGCTTTCAGGAAAGCATACCTAATTACCGATGATTTTAGAAGGATGTTGAAGTATGGCTCACGGTACAGTTAAATGGTTTAATAATGCAAAAGGTTTCGGTTTTATACGTCCAGAGGATGGTGGTGAAGATATTTTTGCTCATTATTCAACGATTCAAATGGAAGGATACCGTACATTAAAAGCGGGTCAGGATGTAAATTACGAATTAAACGCAGGGCCAAAAGGTCATCATGCGGCGAGTATTACACCATCAGAATTAGAATCAGATAATTAATATAAAAAATAAGGTTCGATTAAAAACAAAAAACACAGCATTTTGGCTGTGTTTTTTTATGGCTAATAACTTACATTATCGTACTGAGTATTATACCAAGTTTATTAAGATTGTTCCCACTCAGAGCTTAGTAGAATGGGTATTACATATGGTCAATAATACAATCACCAAACTCAGAACAAGTAACCAAAGTAGCATCATCCATTAAGCGCTCAAAATCATAAGTTACTGTTTTTGCGTTAATGGCCCCAGACATGCCTTTTAAAAGTAAATTAGCAGCTTCAGCCCAGCCCATATGACGTAACATCATTTCAGCTGATAAAATTACTGAGCCCGGGTTGACCTTATTCAAGCCTGCATATTTAGGCGCTGTACCATGCGTTGCTTCAAAAATAGCAATATCATCATTTAAGTTAGCCCCAGGCGCTATACCGATACCACCCACTTGTGCCGCTAAAGCATCCGACAAATAATCACCATTTAAGTTTAATGTCGCAATAACACTGTATTCAGCCGGACGTAGCAATATTTGCTGTAACATAGCATCGGCAATAACATCTTTAATGATAATTTCTTTGCCTGTTTTAGGGTTTGTTAAGCTACACCAAGGACCACCGTTAAGTAAATCAGCACCAAATTCTTCACGGGCTAATTCATAGCCCCAATCTTTAAATGCCCCTTCAGTGAATTTCATGATGTTACCTTTATGAACTAAAGTAACCGACTCTCTGTCGTTGTCAATGGCGTATTGAATAGCTTGTCGAACAAGCCTTTGCGTGCCTTCTTTAGATACCGGTTTGATACCGATACCACAATTTTCTTGAAAACGAATTTTGGTGACACCCATTTCTTCGGTCAAAAATTTTATCATTTTCTTCGCTTGCTCAGTACCGGCTTGATATTCAATACCAGCATAAATATCCTCTGAGTTTTCACGGAAAATAACCATATCAACTTCACCTGGTTTTTTAACCGGACTCGGTACCCCCGTAAACCACTGCACTGGTCGTTGACAAACATATAAATCAAGTATTTGTCGCAAAGCAACATTCAAAGAACGCATACCTCCGCCAACCGGTGTTGTTAGTGGACCTTTAATGCCGACTTTATACTCTTTGAACATCGCTAATGTTTCATCCGGCAACCAAGTCTCTGAATCATAAATTTGTGTTGCTTTTTCACCGGCATAGACTTCCATCCAATGAATTTTTTTATCTCCGCCATAAGCTTTTTGTACAGCAGCATCGACAACTTTCATCATAGGCGGCGTAACGTCTACACCAATACCATCACCTTCAATGAAAGGAATAATGGGGTTGTTAGGTACCTTTAATATACCTTGTTCTGAAGTTATTTTAGTGCCAGCACTAGGAATATTTACATGGTTCGACATATGAACTCTCCCAAATTTACTAATAAAAATAGCCGTTTGCTAATTTCTTTCCCCTTAAACTAATAGAAAAAGAGCAATGAAACTAATACTTAAATCATGATAGTCAATATCACTACTATGAATAATTAAAACGCTTGTTTAAATTAATTGCAAATTTTTTATCAGAAATAATGTCCTCAATTATCAATTCATTCACACGTATATAGCGTAGTGTACTAAATTTTAAGTAAAAAAAAGCTAGGCAACAGCCTAGCTTTTTATAATTATTATACCTATGCGCTTAAAGTAAGCTCGACAAAATTGTATTTAATGTCGCACTTGGGCGCATCGCTTTTTCTGCTAAATCAGCATCAGCAAAATAATAACCGTTAATGTCAATACTTGGTCCTTGAGCAGCATTTAATTCTGCAACAATTTTTGCTTCTTGTTTAGTTAATGCTTGGGCAACAGCAACAAAACTTGATTTTAAGCTTTCATCACTCGTTTGCTCTGCAAGCGCTTGTGCCCAGTACATTGCTAAATAAAAGTGAGAGCCACGGTTATCTAGCTCACCAACACGACGTGATGGTGATTTATTTTCTTGTAAAAACTTCGCGGTAGCTTGATCAAGTGTGTCAGCTAAAACTTGTGCCTTGGCATTACCCGTAGTGACACTTAAGTGTTCAAGTGAAGCGGCTAATGCAAGAAATTCACCTAAAGAATCCCAACGTAAGTGGTTTTCTTTTTCGAACTGTTGTACATGCTTAGGCGCTGAACCACCAGCACCGGTTTCAAATAAGCCGCCACCATTCATCAATGGTACAATTGACAGCATTTTTGCACTAGTACCGAGCTCTAGAATTGGAAATAAGTCAGTGAGGTAGTCACGTAAAACGTTACCTGTTACAGAGATAGTGTCTTCACCTTTAGCAACACGTGCTAAAGTAAATTCACAGGCTCTAATCGGCTCCATAATTTGAATATCTAAACCCGTCGTATCATGATCGGCAAGATAAGTATTAACTTTCTTAATCATTTGCGCATCATGACCACGATTTTCATCTAACCAAAATACTGCAGGTGTGTTGCTCGCTTTAGCACGAGTTACCGCTAATTTAACCCAATCTTGAATGGGTGCGTCTTTAGCTTGACACATTCTCCAGATATCACCTTCAGCAACCAAATGCTCAATCAGTGTTTCGCCTTGATCATTAACAACACGTACACTACCTGCATCTGTCATTATAAAGGTTTTATCATGTGAACCATACTCTTCAGCTTTTTGCGCCATTAAACCAACATTAGGTACGGTACCCATAGTTGTTGGATTAAAAGCACCGTTTTCACGACAAAAATCTACAACAGCAGAAAAAACACCTGCGTAGTTACGATCAGGGATCATAAACTTAGTTTCTTTTTGTGTGCCATCTGGTGCCCACATCATACCTGAAGCACGTAATGCCGCAGGCATTGATGCATCGATAATCACATCACTAGGTACATGTAAATTGGTAATACCTTTATCAGAATCTACCATAGCTAATTCAGGGCGTGTTACATATACAGCTTGAATATCGGCTTCAATTTCAGCTTTTTTCTCAGCTGACAAACGACCAATTTTAGCGTAAACATCACCAATACCGTTATCGGCATCAACACCAAGTTGATCAAAGGTAGCACCATGCTTAGCAAAAACATCTTTATAAAACACTTTAACAGCATAACCAAACATCACTGGATCAGAGACTTTCATCATAGTTGCTTTAAGGTGTAACGATAATAAAACGTTTTCAGATTTAGCTTTTTCAGTTTCAGTAGCAAAAAAGTCAACCAGTGCCGCTTTACTCATAACAGATGCATCAATAATTTCTTGATCTAATAACGCTAAATGCTCTTTTAGTAACGTGACATCGCCATTTTCGGCGATATATTCAATTTTAACGTTGGTTGCACCGTTAATGGTGACTGATTTTTCACTACCGTAAAAATCACCTGATTGCATATGTGCAACATGAGATTTCGTTGTTGGAGACCATGCGCCCATTGAATGCGGGTTAGTTCGCGCATATTGCTTAACAGAACCTGGTGCACGACGATCTGAATTACCTTCACGTAATACTGGGTTTACCGCTGAGCCTAACACTTTTGCATAAGTCAATTTAATTGACTCTTCCGCTTCATTTTGTGGTTCTTCTGGGTAATTTGGTAAATTATAACCTTTTGCTTGTAACTCTTTAATTACCGCTTGTAACTGCGGAATAGATGCAGAAATGTTAGGTAACTTAATGATGTTAGCTTCAGGAGTTTTGGCTAATTCGCCTAACTCAGCCAAAGCATCATCCATTCTTTGCTCTGCAGTAAGATATTTCGGAAAATTAGCGATGATTCGACCAGCCAATGAAATATCGCGTGTTTCAACATCAATAGCAGAAGATGCTGTGAACGCTTTAACAATGGGTAAAAAAGAATGCGTAGCTAAAGCTGGCGCTTCATCGGTAATAGTATAAATAATTTTTGATGTATCTGTGGTCATTTAAAATCCTTTGCTGATTTGCCATTAATCGATAAAATGAATAATCATTCATTATATCAATCGGACTAATGCATTGCACATTTAGCAAGCTCAAAGCTTTAGTAACAAATTATTGATGATGAGAATAATGAATCCCCTATCAAAAATATAACGCTGCATAGACTTTGTAAACTTGCTATTTAACACCTTATTCGTCATATAAACAATCGCACTAAATGTATGAAAATATAGCTTACATTTACTCAATTATTGACCCGCTAACCAGGCGCTAAGTTATACAATTAATCAATTCGTTTGATATAGTGTAAATAACTATTCATTTTATCGATAAAAAAAATTTTCGCGCGCATAGTATCGGAATTCAAAGCGTATTAAAATAGGTGAATTAATGCTAGCTCATTTTCCACAAGGCAAAAATCAGTGACAATTAAACAAAATCAATTATTTACAGGTAAAAACAGGCATAAAGCCTCAAAGGTACGACCAGTTAATTTCAAAGCAGAAATAGTACTTTTTAATAAACCCTTTGATGTTTTAAGCCAATTTACTGATGATCAAAATCGACAAACCTTAAAAGATTTTATTGATATAAAAGACGTTTATGCTGCCGGACGCTTAGACCGAGATAGTGAAGGACTCTTACTATTAACTAATGATGGTAAACTACAACATAAATTGGCTAACCCAAGTCAAAAAACCGATAAAACCTATTGGGCACAAGTTGAAGGTACCGCCACCGATATCGCTATTAATGCACTTTGCCAAGGGGTGGAATTAAAAGATGGTTTGACCAAGCCAGCAACAGTTCGCATTATTGATGAACCTAAAGTATGGCCGCGTACTCCACCTATCCGTGAACGTGCAGCAATTCCCACAACTTGGTTAGAAATTACAATTCAAGAAGGCAGAAATCGACAAGTTAGGCGTATGACCGCACATGTTGGACTTCCAACGCTTAGGTTAATTCGTTACCGTATCGGAAAATGGACTATCGATGGAATAGATAATGGTGACTATAAACGGTTAAGTCATGTCTAAAATAACAATTAAACCAAATAACAACATTTCACGAGTATATGATGAAACCCCAACTGAACCACACGGGAGTGAGCAATTCAAACCCAATACCACCGTGGCCGCTATTGTCTGTTATCAAGATAAGTTTTTATTAGTCGAAGAGTTGGAACATGGTGCTACTGTCTATAACCAACCTGCGGGTCATTTAGAAAGCAATGAAAATTTAGTCCATGCAATAGAACGAGAGCTAAAAGAAGAAACTGGGCTCTCGTTATCACCAGAGTATCTCTGCGGCATTTACTATTATTATCGAGCATCAATAAACCTCTACTATTTAAGATTTTGTTTCGTTATTGAACTTGATGACTTTTTACCAACACAACCACAAGATGAGGAAATTATCGCTTGTCACTGGTTAACCTTGGCTGAAATTAAAGCAAAGTCAGTACAATTGCGTAGTCCATTGGTATTAGAATGTATAGAAGATTACCTTAGTGGAAAAAAAATCCCGTTAAGTCACCTAAAATCTAATCTTTAATCTATCATCACGCTAAATGACCATGCTATAATTTTGCGCCTTTTTCCATTGAAATGTAGTTGTAATGACCTCGAGCGAACATGTAAATTTAAACTCAATAGAGCCAAACGAAAAATTACCACAAGATACGAAAGTGATTGTTGGTATGTCGGGTGGTGTTGATTCTTCTGTTTCTGCCTATTTATTACAAGAGCAAGGCTATCAAGTCGAAGGCTTGTTCATGAAAAATTGGGAAGAAGATGACAATGATGAGTACTGTGCCGCAGCTGAAGACTTAGCTGATGCGCAAAATGTTTGTGACAAATTGGGCATTACACTCCATACCATCAACTTTGCCACTGAATACTGGGATAATGTCTTTGAATACTTTCTTGCTGAGTACAAAGCTGGCAGAACACCTAATCCTGATATTATGTGTAATAAGGAAATTAAATTTAAAGCTTTTCTAGAATTTGCTTGTGAAGACTTAGGTGCTGATTACATTGCCACCGGTCATTATGTACAACGTAAGTTTGCCGATGGTAAATGGCAAATGCACCGAGGCTTAGACAGTAATAAAGATCAAAGCTACTTTCTTTATACCCTAAGTCATGAACAAGTGGGTAAAACACTTTTTCCGGTTGGTGATATTGAAAAACCAGCAGTCAGAGCAATTGCTGAAAAAGCCGACTTAGTTACTCATAACAAAAAAGATAGTACCGGTATTTGTTTTATTGGCGAACGCAAATTTAAAGACTTTCTGGGGAAGTATTTACCAGCACAACCGGGCGTTATTGAAACCCCAGAAGGTGAAGCCATTGGTGAACATGATGGTTTGATGTACCACACCTTAGGTCAACGCAAAGGCTTGCGTATTGGTGGCCTTGCTAATGCCGGTGAAGCGCCATGGTATGTGGTTGACAAAGACCTGACGCGTAACGTGTTAATTGTTGGTCAAGGCCATGACCATCCTCGCTTATTTTCTAAGGGTTTAGTAGCAAATCAATTACATTTAGTTGCTCGAGTTGAGCTTACAAGCCCAATAGCTTGTACGGTTAAAACCCGTTATCGACAAGAAGATGTCACTTGTAATTTATCACCCATGGCCAACGGTGAATATTTAGTGATGTTCACCGAGCCGCAAAGCTCAGTTACGCCCGGACAATCAGTGGTGTTTTATCAAGATAATATTTGCCTAGGTGGCGGTATTATCAATTCCCTTATTCGCTAACATAAGGCATACATGAATAATTTAGAAAAACAAACCATTACCATGGCTGCGGTTTGTCAAGCTGCAGCTTTAGTACAAAAAATTGCCCGTACGGGCTCAATAGATGAGTCCGATCTTGCTGTGATGCTAAAGAGTATTATGGTCACTTCGCCTGAGAGTATTTTAGAGGTTTATAGCAATGAACTTGCGCATCTAAAGTTAGGGTTGGAAGCGTTAATCGAACAATTAGGCAGTCAAACCAAAGCAAAAGATCCAGAATTAACCCGTTATGTGGTTAGTTTATTGGGTCTTGAACGTCGCTTAGCGAGTAAGAAAAACCAATTATCACAATTAGGTGAGCGTATTGAACAAAGCCAACGCCAGCTTGCCCATTACGATATTACCAGTGACACCCTTATTGCTAGCTTGGCAAGCATTTACAGTGACTTACTCAGCCCTATTGGCACGCCTATCCAAGTTGCCGGTGAACCGGCTTTACTTAAGCAGCAAGGTAATCAACATAAAATTCGTGCTTTGCTATTAGCCGGTATTCGTTCAAGCGTACTATGGCGACAAGTTGGCGGCAAACGTAGAAATATTTTATTTGGACGCGCAAAAATAGTCGCGTGTGCTCAACAATTACTTAAAGAAATTTAAATATAACTTCAGGAAATTACTATGGAACTTTCAGCATTAACTGCAATATCGCCGGTTGACGGCCGTTACGGCAGTAAAGTTAAATCATTGCGCCCTATTTTCAGCGAATTTGGCTTAATTAAATACCGTGTAACGGTTGAAGTACGTTGGTTACAAAAATTAGCCGCCACTGCCGAAATTAACGAAGTTCCAGCGTTTTCTTCGCAAGCTAATGTTTTATTAGATGCGATAGTTGCTGATTTTTCTGAAGCTGATGCACAAGCAATTAAAGATATTGAAGCAACAACTAACCATGATGTTAAAGCCGTTGAGTACTTTCTAAAGAAAAAAATTGCTGATAATGCCGAGTTAAATGCTATTACCGAGTTCATTCATTTTGCTTGTACCTCTGAAGACATTAACAACCTTTCTCACGGCTTAATGTTATCTGATTGTCGTGAAAAAGTGCTTATGCCAATGATTGATGACATTCTGAACGACATTAAAGCCTTAGCCGTTGAATATCAAAATATCCCTATGATGTGTCGTACTCATGGCCAACCGGCTTCTCCAAGTACGCTTGGTAAAGAAATGGCGAATGTATACATTCGTTTAAAACGTCAACGTGAGCAAATTGCACAAGTTGAAATGTTGGGTAAAATCAATGGCGCTGTTGGTAACTACAATGCACATTTATCTGCATATCCTGAAGTTGACTGGCACAATTTTGCGAATGAGTTCGTCAACTCATTAGGTTTAAGCTTTAACGCATTTACCACGCAAATTGAACCACATGATTATATTGCTGAACTATTTGATGCCATTGCGCGTTTCAACACCATTTTAATTGATTTTGATCGTGATGTTTGGGGCTATATTGCTCTAGGTCACTTTAAACAAAAAACCATTGCTGGTGAAATTGGCTCTTCTACTATGCCACATAAAGTTAACCCAATTGATTTTGAAAATTCTGAAGGTAACTTAGGTATTGCTAATGCCCTATTCACGCATTTAGCACAAAAACTACCTATTTCTCGCTGGCAGCGTGATTTGACTGACTCTACGGTTTTACGTAACTTAGGTGTTGGCTTTGCTCACGCTATGATAGCTTACCAAGCAACACGTAAAGGTATCAGCAAGTTACAAGTTAACGAAGCTAACTTAGCTGCTGAGCTTGACTCAAACTGGGAAGTGCTTGCTGAGCCTATTCAAACCGTTATGCGTCGTTACGGTATCGAGAAGCCATACGAAAAATTAAAAGAGCTAACACGTGGCAAACGTGTTAATGGCGACTCAATGCGTGAGTTCATCATGACTTTGGAATTACCAGAAGCCGCAAAAACGCAACTTTGTGAAATGACACCCGCTTCTTATATTGGTCGCGCGGTATCATTCATTAATGAACTAGACTAGTTATTGGTTAGCAGCTCAGTTTTATAATGCTTAAAAAGGGATCCGTAATGGCTCCCTTTTTTGCTTTTTAACTAAGCGCTAGCTGAATTATAATCACCAACTATTAGTCGTATCGCCAACAAACAAGTTGCCACACGACAAGGCAAAAATATGAATATAGCAACATTAAATTGGGGTGACTTAAGCCCTGAAAAATTTCTTGCACAATATTGGCAAAAAAAACCACTATTAATTAAGCAAGCCTTTAAGAACTTCAAAGATACCATTCCCGCTGACGAGCTTGCAGGTTTAGCGATGGAAGCAGAAATAGAGTCACGTATTGTTAGCGTAAATAACCATGGCAATTGGCAAGTAGATCATGGACCCTTTGAGGATTTTTCTCAATATGGTGAAGCAAACTGGACTTTACTGGTACAAGCAGTAAATAACTGGTCGCGCCCTACTAATGCTTTGTTAACACCATTTGCCTTTATTCCCCGTTGGCGCATTGATGATGTTATGGTGAGCTTTTCAACGCCTAATGGCGGGGTTGGTGCACATTTAGATCAATACGATGTATTTATTATTCAAGGCAGTGGCAAAAGAAGATGGCAGGTTGGCGCACCTAATAATGACTTATCAACCTTACTACCACACCCAGATCTAAAGCAGGTATCGGCATTTGAACCTTTGATTGATGAAATCACGGAAGCGGGTGATTTACTTTATATTCCACCCAATCATCCACACAATGGTGTATCACTAGAGAACTCAGTTAATTTTTCAATTGGTTTTCAAGCACCTTCAAGCCAAGAGTTATGGTCAAGCTTTGCTGATAAGTTGATTGATAATAACCTAGGTGAGCAACGCTTCGGTGACGCTACACGTAAAGTAGCAAGCTCGAGCACATTAATTAGTAATAGCGATCAACAGCAATTAAAAATCTTTATGCTAGAGCAACTAGAAAATACTGAATTGTTTGAGCAGTTTATTGGACAATATCTAACACAAAGTCATCATGCGTTAGAATTGCTGATGCCGGTCAACGATATCGATGAAGAAAAACTTGCTGATATTTTATCTGAACCAGAAATACTCTTTATGCCAGTTTCAGGCCTAAAAGCAGCCATTATTACCGAGTCACAAACAACATTATTCCTAAATGGTGATAGTTTTCCTATAGATAATCAAAGCTTACCTTTAGCTCAGTTGTTAGCCGGGCAAACGCCTTTGACTACTAGCCAAGTAAAAAGTTTCAATAGTTGTTTGAAAAACACGCAATTATTGACTAGTGTTTTAAATAAGGGTTATTGGTATATTGAATAAAATAGATGTCTTACACGGTCAGTCGAGTAAAATGGGAGCAAGCAGCTCCCTTACTTAAAAATATCAGAGAACAGGTTTTTGTTTGTGAATGGCGCATTCCAAAGCATATTGAGTTTGATCGAAAAGATCACTTTGCTTGTCATGTTTTAGCTTGTCATGATAAAACACAAGAGCCAATAGGTACTGGCCGCATTCTCTCTAGTGGTGAAATTAGCCGTATAGCGGTGCTAAAGTTTTGCCGTAAAGATCAGGTAGATAAAGCTATCTTACAAGCGCTTCTTAAAATAGCACGTGAAATGGCTTTAAAAGAAATTTTTATTTATAGCCCTTTAGAAGCTATTGAGTATTTTCGAAAGTTTAATTTTAATAGCTCTGGTGCGGTCTTTATGGAAGCGGGCATGCCAAAACAAAAAATGACTTGCCCGTTAAATGAAGCCGGTGTGGCAAAGTATTATTTAAGCCACTAAATAACCCAATTCAAATTAAATGCTTTTACTTAGCCTCTTGCCAAAGTTCATCTTTATCATAAAGCTGATAAAGACCATCTGCTCGACCAATTAAAAACTCAGCAAACTGCTTTTGTTCTTTATCATCTAAACGCAAAAGATTTTCTGCTTGTAGCTGCCATTTAAAAGAAAAGTGCCTAACCACATCGCGTGCTGACTCGCCTTTGTCTAAAGCAATATGATCTGTTGGTAAGTCACCCGATACCACCCAAACCTTAGTTTTATCCAACAAGTTTATTTTCCATAAAGCCATAACTGGTACTAAATAGCGACTTTCCGTTTCAGCAACACTCTCTGTGACTAAGCCTTTCTCCGCGAGGTATTTAGTTGCTTTGAGGTACTGCTCGCGTATCCATATTTGTTTTTGTTCTTCCGTCATTTCTAGTTTATCAGTCATATTTATGGTCTTTTTGTTAATGATTGTAATGGGATGTTAACAATGGAAAGTTTGTATGAATTAATTCACAGCAAAATTCAAATTTATTTATAGCTTCACTAGCGAAGCCCTGACCTAAATGGTATTGTGCGCAGCGAATTATTACAACCTTAGTTCAAGAATAATTTATCATTGAACTAATTCTAAAATCATTGGAGATTACGATAGTGTCCGTTTTCGATTTAGTAGATTTTGACAACCACGAGCAAGTTGTTTATTGCAGTGACGATGCTTCAGGGCTAAAAGCCATCATCGCGGTGCACAGCACAGCATTAGGTCCAGCAGCTGGCGGATGTCGCTTTTGGGATTATGTAAGTGATGAAGCAGCTTTAAAAGATGTTTTACGTTTATCAAAAGGCATGACTTACAAAAATGCCATGGCGGGTTTAAAGCTAGGTGGTGGTAAAGGCGTAATTATTGGCGATCCTAAAAAGCTAAAATCAGAAGTGCTATTTAAAGCTTTTGGTCAGGCTGTTAATAATTTAAATGGTCGCTATTACACCGCAGAAGATGTCAATATCACCACAGCAGATATGGCCATTGTTAATCAAAGCACAGCCTTTGTTTCTGGTCTTGAAGGAAAAAGTGGCAACCCTGGACCATTTACTGCGTTAGGTACGTTTCTAGGTATTAAAGCTGCTGTTAAATTTAAGCTAAAGAAAGATGACTTATCAGGTATTAAAGTTGCTGTGCAAGGTCTAGGTAGTGTGGGTTATTCTCTTTGTGAAAAACTTCATGCTGCTGGCGCTGAGTTATTCGTCACAGATATTAACCAAGCTACGTTGGATAAAGCCGCAGCTGAGCTTAATGCAACGGTAGTAGGTTTAGACGAAATATATGCTCAAGATGTAGATGTATTCTCACCATGTGCCCTAGGTGCAGCGATTAATGATGATACAATTCCTCAATTAAAAGCAACTATTGTTGCCGGTTGTGCAAATAATCAATTAGCGGAAGCTCGACATGATAAAGTGCTATTAGAAAAAGGCATATTATACGCGCCAGACTACGTAATTAACGCCGGTGGCATTATTAACGTCGCGTTAGAGATTTATCCAGAACCTTATTGTGCTGAAAGTGCAACTAAGCTGGTCGAAAATATCTACAATACCTTAATCACTGTTTTTGAAACAGCCGCAGCTAATAATATGCCTACTGGTTTTATTGCTGACGAAATGGCACGTAATATTATCGCTAAAGGTGCTTAAGCATACGCTTAATGTAACATCACTGACACTTAAGTGATGATATTACCTAATAAAAAAGCACCTAAGGTGTAATGCCGATCAGTTAAGATAACGATCGGTTGACCGATCCAAAAGATCATGCAAAATCCGTAGTTAGGTAACTAACTACGGATTTTTTTGTGAATATTGAACAAGCACTACAGACGACACTTGAAGAAAGTAACCGATACCATACCTTCGAAAAACTATCAGAAATCCTTTCTCCTGAAATCATTGAACAAGGCTTTGAAAAGGCTGGCATTGCTACGGTTCGCAAACGTAGGCTACCACTGGAAGCGGTTTTATGGTCAGTGATTGGTATGGCTTTATTTAGAAAAGAGTCTGTTTGGAATATTGCCACTAAGTTAGACATCATGTTACCTGGCAAGAGTCAGCTTGTTGCTCCCAGTGCTATGGTTCAAGCCAGACAACGCTTAGGCGATGATTCGGTTAAACAAGTCTTCAATAAATCTGCACAAGCAATGTATAAACAACACGAATTTGAAACATGGAATGGTTTGAACCTATTGGCTGTGGACGGTGTGGTCTGGCGAACACCTGACACCCCAGATAATCGTAAAGCATTTTCTTCTGGCAGCAACCAATATGGTGACACAGCCTTTCCACAAATCCGTATGGTCTGCCATATGGAGCTTACCAGTCATCAACTACTCAGTAGTGAGTTTGATAATTACAAAACGAATGAAATGAAGCTAGCTGAGCGTTTGATTGAACGCACACCTGATAACTCTCTTACTATGTTTGATAAAGGATATTATTCACTTGGGATGCTTAATCGTTGGCACCAAACGGGGAGTGATCGACATTGGTTGATCCCAGCAAGACCGGACTTACAGTATGAAATTATCACATCGGTTGGTAAAAATGACCATATCATTGCATTGAAAACAACAAAGCATGCACAAAAGAATTTTCCAGATGTACCTGAAATCATTAACGCCAGATTAATCAGTAAAACAATAAAGGGTAAAAGCTATCGCATATTAACGTCAATGACAGATAGATTGCGGTTTCCTGGCAACGAAATTGTTGAGTTATACTGCCATCGATGGGAGATAGAACTCGGGTTTAGGGAAATAAAACAAACGATGCTTAATAGTGCATACCATTTGAGAAGTAAGCGTCCTGATATGGTTCGCCAGGAGCTATGGGGCGTATTACTCGCCTATAATTTAATACGAAGAATTATGACGATGGCGGCGAAAGAAACAGGTATATGGCCAAATCAGCTGAGTTTCTCGAGTAGTTCGATGGCAGTGGTTCAGTATTTTTCGTCAATATCAATAATGAGCCCCGGTAATATTCCTATGCATTGGGATCATTTACTTAAAACCCTGCTCTTATTCAAACTTCCGACGAGGCGGGAAGATAGAAAATATCCCCGCTGGGTGAAACCCAAACCATCTAAATACCCTCATAAAAAGAAAAATGCCAGTTAGCTTAACTGACTGGCATTAACCTAAGGTGCTTTTTTATTATTAACAATTATCTCTGCACAATTTTTAATCGTATGCCATCAACTATATCGCGTTCAATAACGCTTGAACTGGATGTAGGGTTACTTTGTTATCTAAGCGTTTAATTTGGCTTCGACAAGAATAGCCAGTAACCAATATTTGCTCTGTTGCTAAATTAGCCACTTTATCTTGCCAGCTCATTTGATAAAGTGCTTTAGAATTATCTAAATTAACTTTTTCATGACCATACGTGCCCGCCATCCCACAACAACCAACAGCGACACATGATAGCGATAATCCAAAGTGTTGGAATATACGTTGCCACTGTCCTTCACTACCCGCTAAAGCTGTTTTTTCCGTGCAATGGGCAAAGAGTTTATAATCAATAATATTTTCGCGTTTAGCCGCGTTAGCAACCGTGCTGTTATTTTGATGATCGATAATCGTTATCAACCATTCATGCGCTAACTGCACTTCAAATTCGCCACGATTATCGCCTAGCACTTGCTTATATTCGTCTCTAAAGCATAACGCCAGTGATGCATCTAAACCCACCATAGGCATATTTAATTGATATACTTGATTCAAAAAATCAGCCGTTGACTTCGCGGTTTTAGCAAATTTAGCTAAAAAACCCTTCACATGCTGAGGCTTACCATTGGGCTTAAAAGGTAACAATATAGGTTGAAATCCAAGCTTGCTGACTAATAGCATAAAATCTTCAACCACTTTTGCGTCATAAAATGAAGTAAATGGGTCTTGAACAATTAGCAGTGATTTGGCACGTTCATCACTAGGCATAGCTTTCAGTTGAGATAAATCAAATGTAGAAAATTGATGTACAGTTGTTCTCTGTTCTAATGTCGGAATAGATAATAGCGGTGTATCGACATAACCAATACTTGCCCGTGATAATTTATCGTAGATATTTGATGATAAAACGCCATTAACTATTTTCGGTGCTTTTGCCATGATAGGTGTCATCGACTCAACATTTGCCACCAAGTGATCTTTTAACGGTCTAAAATATCGTGAGTGATAAAGGTTAATAAAACGCGCTCTAAAATCTGGTACATCGACTTTAATCGGGCATTGACTTGCACAAGCTTTACAGGCTAAACAACCTTGCATTGCTTCCATGACTTCATGAGAAAAGTCATCATCTTGCTTAACATTAAATTGACTGTTAAAACGGTTTTTTACTTTATCTAATAAACGTTTAACTGACCAATTTTGTATGTTTTGCTCGAGCGCTAATACATCAACACCTTTAGCCTCTACTAAGCGCAACCACTCGCGCATCAAGCCAGCTCGACCTTTCGGCGAATGTCGGCGGTCACGCGTAACCTTGCTTGAGGGACACATAGGACTGTTTACATCATAATTAAAACATAAACCATTGCCGTTACAATCAAGTGCAGAGTTAAAAGATTTTTTTACCGTTATTGGAATTTGTCGATCATAAAAACCGCGTTTTTTATCATCAACAGAAACTAACTTTTCAGTCGAATGATAAGGTGTACATATTTTTCCAGGATTCATTTTATTAAGAGGGTCAAAAGCGGCTTTAATCTTTCTTAATTCAGTAAATAACGTCGCACCAAAAAATTCTGGGCCATATTCACTGCGATAACCTTTACCGTGTTCCCCCCACATTAAACCGCCATATTTTGCCGTTAGTGCCACCACCTTATCTGAAATTTTTCTTAGCAAAATTTCCTGCTCAGGATCGCACATATCTAATGCTGGGCGAACATGTAAGACACCTGCATCAACATGACCAAACATACCGTAATGCAAACCATGCCCATCAAGTAATGCTCTAAACTCAACAATAAAATCGGCTAAGTTTTCTGGTGGTACTGCCGTATCTTCAGCAAATGCTAACGGCTTTTGACTGCCCTTAGTATTACCCAGTAAACCTACCGCTTTTTTACGCATAGTATACAACTTGCCGATACTCGCTAAATCAGAGGTAACTTGATAACCAATGACGCCGGTTTTATTGGCAATATCTTTATCAAGCTCGGCACATAACGCTGTTACTTGTTTTGCAACACTTGCAACACTATCACCGTTGTATTCCACCATATTGATACCATCCATGGTGGCACCATCAACGTCTTGCAACATATCGCTAACTAATTGCCAAACAATATCTTGCTTGGCTAAATTTAAAACTTTGCTGTCAATGGTTTCAACTGATGTTGCTTTAGCTTCGACTAAACGCGGTGAGTGTCGCAGTGCGGAATCAAAACTGTCATATTTAATATTAATCAGGGTTTTAGCATTAGCAATTGCGGTTAAATTTAACTTTGCTTCACAAACAAAGGCCAATGAGCCCTCAGAGCCAGTAATTATACGGCTTAAGTCAACAATAGATAAATCATCATTAAAAACGTTTTCTAAGTCATAACCAGTCAAAAAGCGATTTAAACGCGGAAATTTTTCCAAGATCAGTGCTCGATTATCATGACAAGAACTTAACACTTGCTGCATTAATTTTGCAACGGTTGTTGTTTGTTTTGCTAATTCTTGTGCTGCCGCCATTGGCATAGGCGATGTTGCGAGTAACTCACCATTTGCTAAGACACTTTCAAGCCCTAAAACATGATCAGAGGTTTTGCCATAAACTAAAGAGCCTTGCCCAGATGCATCGGTGTTGATCATGCCACCTATGGTAGCGCGGTTACTTGTTGATAAATCAGGTGAAAAGAAAAAACCATAAGGCTTTAAATAATCGTTTAATTGATCCTTTATTACCCCTGCTTCAACTCGAACCCAATTTTCTGCAACATTTATCTCTAAGATACGATTCATGTATTTTGATAAATCAACCACAATGCCGGGGGTCAAACTTTGGCCATTAGTACCGGTACCGCCACCTCGCGCGCTAAACTTTATTTCGTTAAATTGCGCTTCACTACCTAAAGTGCTAATAATTTGAATATCTTGTTTACTACGAGGATGCAGCACTAATTGTGGTAGCTGCTGGTAAATACTATTGTCAGTTGCATGTGCTAAACGCGCACCATATTGGAAATTAATATCACCGGTAAAACTTTTTGTCGCCAAAATTTTGGCAAACTCTTGATATAAAGGAGAAACTAACTCTTGAGGGCTTAAGCGAGGTAACATGAATAACAATTCTTTAACAACATAATGTGAGCAATATTATATACCCAAACTACTCCAAGATGCGAGTTTCAGTACGCTTAAGCAAGCATAAATTAACGCTTATTTTTATCCGCTGTTATGCAATTAACATAAAAGCTTTTTACTCAGATATGGTCAATAGAACCCGCTTAGATGACACTTGGCAAAAAATAGACCTAGATTATGTGTTGGGCATAAAAAAGCCTAGGTCGTTTATATCGTTTTGATAATAAAGTCCTAGGCTGCTTTGTTGTTGCAACTAATCTAAATTAGAAATTAATTTTTACCGTGTTGCTCGGCTAAATATAACCACGTTGGTAATACGGTATCAGGATTAAGTGACAGGCTTTCAATGCCCTTCTCAACTAACCATGCGGCAAAATCGGCATGATCAGATGGGCCTTGACCACAAATACCGACATATTTTCCACGCGCTTTACAGGCTTTAATCGCCATTTCTAGTAATATTTTAATCGCTGGGTCACGTTCATCAAATAAATGTGCAACTAAGCCCGAATCACGATCTAAACCTAAGGTTAATTGTGTTAAGTCATTAGAGCCAATTGAAAAACCATCAAAATAGTCAAGGAACTGATCGGCTAATAAAGCATTTGATGGAAGCTCACACATCATAATAACACGCAAGCCATTCTCACCACGTTTCAAGCCATTTTCAGCCAGAATATCAATAACCTGAGATGCTTCATCAAGTGTACGAACAAATGGGATCATGATTTCAACATGGGTCATACCCATATCATTACGCACGCGTTTAATTGCTTCACATTCAAGGGCAAAACAATCTCTGAAATCTTTAGAGATATAGCGTGATGCACCACGATAGCCAATCATTGGGTTTTCTTCTTCCGGCTCAAAGTGTTCACCCCCCACTAAATTGGCATATTCGTTTGATTTGAAATCAGACATACGCACAATAACTTTTTCTGGAGCATAAGCTGCCGCTAATGTAGAAATACCTTCGGTGAGCTTGGCAATATAAAACTCAACTGGACTGTCATAACCGGCAATAATATCGCGAATTTCATCTTGAAGATCAGCGGATTGCTCAGCAAAATTTAATAATGCTTTCGGATGAACGCCGATCATTTTGTTAATAATAAACTCAAGGCGTGCTAAACCAATCCCCGCATGCGGTAAACGCGCAAAAGCAAAGGCGCGATCAGGATTACCGACATTCATCATTATTTTTAAAGGTAAATCAGGCATTGAAGATACCTCAGAAGTCGTCACCGTAAAATCTAGTTTGCCTTGATAGATAAAACCAGTATCACCTTCGGCACAAGAAACAGTCACTTCATCACCGGTGGCAATTTTACTGGTAGCATCACCACAACCAACAACGGCAGGAATACCCATTTCACGGGCAATAATAGCGGCATGACATGTACGGCCACCACGATTAGTAACAATGGCTGATGCACGCTTCATGATAGGCTCCCAATCAGGGTCTGTCATGTCAGTCACTAAGACATCACCGGGTAAAATCTTATCCATTTCCGCTAAGGATGATAAAACTTTTGCTTCACCACTACCAATTTTATGACCAATTGAGCGACCTTCACAAATAACATCGGCTGTTGTTTGTAATTGAAATTGCTCCATCACATTGGCATTTTCACGACTTTTAACTGTTTCTGGGCGTGCTTGAACGATGTAAAGTTTGCCATCTAGGCCATCTTTAGCCCATTCAATGTCCATCGCACGGCCGTAGTGTTTTTCAATCACAACTGCTTGCTTTGCTAACTCTTCCACTTCTTTATCGGTAAGCGAGAAAGTATCAGACTGTGCTTGTTCAATATCGACAATTTCAACTTGCTTACCATGCTCTTGCTTGGTTTCAGGACATTGAGCGTAAATCATTTTAATGGCTTTACTGCCAATATTTCGACGTACAACCGCAGGTTTGCCACTTGCCAAGGTTGGCTTGTGTACATAGAATTCATCTGGGTTTACCGCACCCTGTACGACCATTTCACCTAAACCATAACTAGAGGTAATAAAAACAACATCTTCAAAGCCTGATTCTGTATCAATAGAGAACATCACACCACTAGCAGAAATATCACTACGAACCATACGTTGTATGCCTGCTGAGAGCGCGACGCCACGATGGTCATAACCTTGATGGACGCGATAAGAAATAGCTCGGTCGTTAAATAATGAAGCAAAAACATGCTTAATCGCGATCATCACCGCGTCTAAACCACGGACATTAAGGAAGGTTTCTTGTTGACCAGCAAAAGAAGCGTCTGGCATATCTTCTGCCGTTGCAGATGAACGAACAGCAAATGAAGCGTCATCAGCAAAGCCGCCTGCAAGTTTTGCGTAAGCTTGCTCAATATCTTTTTGCATGTCAGGCAAGAATGGCGTATCAATAACCCACTGACGAATTTTACTACCGCATTCAGCTAAGGCATTAACATCACTAACATCTAAGTTATCTAATAACTGATAAATTTTATCGTTCAGACCACTTTGCTCTAGAAATTCATTAAAAGCAAATGAGGTAGTTGCAAAGCCACCTGGTACTTGCACACCGACATTTGAAAGGTTTGAAATCATTTCACCCAATGATGCATTTTTACCGCCTACGCGATCAACATCATTCATTCCTAAATCTTCATACCAAAGTACGTATTCTTGCACGACAACATCTCCACTGGACACAATAAAATTTAAGAAAACTATTTCAATATTAGTCGCCTAAAGCGAACTAAAAAATATCTTTCTTAAGGCTTTTATCAGACAAGTTTCATTAAACAGTGTATTTCATGCTACAGACATTTTACACTGCTAACTTTGAAACTAAAGCACTATTTATAAGTTTTCATTCAACTACAAAATAAAATAATAGGTTTATCATGCGAGCAGCTTTTTATATTTCTGATGGTACAGCGATCACTTCTGAAGTTTTTGGTCATGCATTATTATCACTTTTCCCGATAGAATTTGAACACGATACGATCTCCTTTGTCGAAACCAAAGAAAAAGCTCTTGAAGCATGTGCGCGCATTAATAAAGCCGCAAAACGCACGGGGGTACCACCGCTAGTGTTTCATACCTTCGTCAATCCTGATATTCGAGAAATCATTGATAGTTGTGACGGTATTATTTATAACTTTCTTGAGCATTTTGTTGCACCGCTTGAAGAAAAACTCGGTATTGAAGCTAAACCTAAAGCCCATAGAACCCACAGTATTCATGAAAATAGCTATGATTACCGAATTGACGCAGTTAATTACTCATTAGCCAATGATGATGGTTCTAATGTCACTAACTATGAACATGCCGATGTAATACTTGTTGGCGTATCACGCTCAGGTAAAACCCCAACATCACTTTATTTAGCACTACAATACGGTATAAAGGCGGCCAATTACCCTTTTACAGATGACGATATGGATGAACTTAAGTTACC
This sequence comes from Colwellia sp. M166, assembly GCF_024585285.1. Taxonomy (NCBI): domain Bacteria; kingdom Pseudomonadati; phylum Pseudomonadota; class Gammaproteobacteria; order Alteromonadales; family Colwelliaceae; genus Colwellia; species Colwellia sp. M166. The sequence goes on along the minus strand of NZ_CP040755.1, from coordinate 498,617 downwards.
GTCATTTTTAAGAATGCATAAAAAGAAAATATTTGGTCTCACCATTGATGCTGAGCGCTTAGTTGATATACGTGACGGTAGAATGGCTAATACAAAATACTCTTCTGCTCGACAATGTCGCATGGAAGTACGGGAAGTTGAAAAGTTATATAAACAAGAGAAAATTCCTTTTCTCAATACCACTAAGCTTTCTGTTGAAGAAATAACCGCAAAAATACTATCGGAAACCGGTCTTCAGCGCTATAAATATTAACTTATAACAAATAAGTTACATAAAAACTTAGAAAGCGGTTCACTTAACTGGCTATATTCGTTATGTTAGCGCGATATTATTATTGCGCTGCACTTAGATATGCAGGCTAACAAGTATTTGATAGCACATGACCATAAAAACTGATGAATTTAGAACCACGTTAATTGAAAACTTAGTTTCTCCTGCTGAACTTGCCCAGCAAATTCCACTTGATGATAAAACCGCTAATTTTATTATCCAAAGCCGCAAAGATATTGAAGCCATTATTAAAGGCGATGATAAACGCTTACTGGTTATTATCGGCCCTTGCTCTATCCATGATACCGAAGCAGCAATTGATTACGCCAAAAAACTAAAAACTTTGCATGAAAAATATGCAGATGAGCTATTGATCGTGATGCGTGTTTACTTTGAAAAGCCACGTACAACCGTCGGTTGGAAAGGCTTAATAAGTGATCCTGATTTAGATAAATCATTCCGTGTGGCTAAGGGATTAAACTTAGCGCGTAACTTGTTGATGGAAATAAATAAATTAGGTTTAGCTGCCGGTACTGAGTTTTTAGATATGGTGACTGGACAATATATTTCTGATTTGATCAGCTGGGGTGCAATTGGTGCTCGTACCACTGAAAGCCAAGTGCACAGAGAGCTTGCTTCAGCCCTTTCATGCCCGGTTGGCTTTAAAAATGGTACCGATGGTAATGTTCAAATCGCGGTTGATGCGATTAAAGCTTCTAGTGTGCCTCATGTGCTTTACTCTCCCGATAAAAGTGGTCAAATGTGTATCTATCAAACACATGGTAACCCTTTTGCTCACGTTATTTTACGTGGCGGGAAAGAGCCAAATTACCACGAAGACGATATAACTGCTACCGGTAAAACCTTAACTAAAGCTGGTATAGTTGAAAAGATTATGATCGACTGCAGTCACGGCAATAGTTATAAAGATCATAATAAACAAATTGACGTTGCTCGTTCACTTGCTGAGCAAATTCAACAAGGTAATCAATCTGTCTTTGGTGTCATGGTTGAAAGTTTTCTGGTCGATGGCAATCAGAAAGTTGTTGAAAAACAACCTTTAGTATACGGCCAAAGTATTACTGATGCTTGTATTAACTTAGATACCAGTGAAGAGATATTAGCTGTTTTAGCGAACGCCGTTAAAACAAGAATCTCATAGTTTATACAAGATAGTAGACGGAACATAATAAGCGTTAAGGCAAAAGAAAAGCCGGTTATCAATTTGATAACCGGCTTTTTAATATCAACTTTTTGAGTTATTGCTTAATAGAAGTTAGCTTTAAACTCAACACCCCAGAAACGAGGTTCGTTAACAAAACCCGTTAAGTTATTAAAGTCGATTGCACCGGTAAGTTGTTCTTCATCGGTAATATTACGACCAAACAATGCCACTTCGTATTCTGCACCATCGGTATACCATTCGTAACCAACACGAACACCACCTTCTAATAATGCATCGCCTTTAAACTCGACAGATTCATATAAGAAAAAGTTAACTTCGCTGCGATAAGACCAATCAGTATATACATACAATTCACCATCACCGATTTCTTTAGTCCAGCGTGCACTGATGTTGCTGATCCACTCAGGTGATTGTGGTAAAGAATTACCATCAATAAGCGCTAAACCATCTGAATTTAATGGGTCAGTTACTGTACAGCCACCGCCACAACCTGGCACAGCAACAGTACTATCTTTTAACTCTGTATGGTTATAACTTACGCTAGCTGCAACAACAAAGTCAGCGGTAACAAAATACTCTGAATCAAGCTCAAAACCATAACCAACAGATTTATCTGCGTTAATTAAACTTGCAACATTACCTGCACCGCCAACCGCCGTTAATTGTTGATCACTGACTTTAAAGTAATAAACTGAGCCATCTATTCGTGCAGTGTTGTCAGCAAATACCGATTTAAAACCCGTTTCAATAGAGTCAACTGTTTCCGAGTCTGCTGTAGTAGAACTTTCAGAGAATAATAAACTACGGCCCTGAATACTCGGCGAACGATAACCACGAGCAATACGCGCATAGATGTTTGTTTCATCGTTAAGAACGTATGACACACTAAAATCACCACTCACCTGTGAATCTTCAACATCATTACTTTCTTTAAAGCTAGGAGCACCAAACGGAGATTGAACTAATTCACCGTCCCATTGACGCTCGTCGTCTGAATAACGTAAACCACCGTTAATACTTAACTTTTCTGATATTTCATAGTCAAGTGAAGCAAAAATTGCCCACGCTGTCGTTTCCATTTTTTGAATGGCCATACCATTGGGAGCGCCATTAGCTAACGTATCGAAACTTAAGTTATTAATGGTTAAGTCTTCATCAAACAAGAAAAAACCAAATTGGTAATCAAAAGCGCCTAAATCGTTACTTGCAATGCGAATCTCTTGTGTTGATTGCGCATGATCAGGCATTCTAGCGCCAGTTTCAGATGTAAAAGGTATAAACCCTGGGCCCATACTTGTTGGATCACAACCTGAAATAGCAGTCACACCACAACCATAACCACCATCGATATCACCTACTGAGAACATTTCAGCTGACTCATGGCCGGTAATAGACGTTAAGGTATAGTCACCAAAATTATATTCAATTTTCAGGCTTGCCCCTTTCATATCAACCGTTTGGTTGTTACGAGAAGCAGCATCATGATAAATAGTTTCACGATCAAAATCGGCAACTAAATCATTAGTGCCTGGCTTGATAATATTAGCTCTAAATACTCGGGCATCGGCTTCGGCATCTCTAAAATGGTAATTAAATAACGCTGAAAAATCGTCATTTGGTTCCCACAATAATTGCAAACGACCCGCTGTTTCGCTGTAGCCGCCTAATTGATCTTTCTGTTCAAAACCTGGGGCTTTGTTGTCAATCCAATCATCACGGTCTTGTTGTAATAAGGCAACTCGCGCTGATACGGTATCAGTTAAACCACCGCCAACAGCAAGACGAAAATCAGTTGAACCAAAACTACCATATGAACCAGAAATGCTGGCATCATAGTCTTGTGTTGGTTTTTTCGATTGTACTTTAACAATACCTGCAGGGGTATTACGACCAAATAATGTCCCTTGAGGGCCACGTAAAACTTCTACGCGTTCTATATCAAACATTGGCATACCTTTAGTTAAGGCATTTTCTAAAACTACATCATCATAGATAAGTGAAACAGGCTGTGATGCTAGTAGATCAAAATCGGTATTACCTAAACCACGAATATAAAAACGTGGAAATGTTCGACCAAAAGAAGATTCAATCAATAGACTTGGAACTTTTGCAGATAAAGACCTTACATCCATACCTGATGAACCTAATACTTCTAATTTTTTCGGTGTTAATGCAGAAACTGAAATAGGCACATCTTTGACATTCTCTGTACGTTTCCGTGCAGTAACTTCGATAACTTCAATGCCAACCACTTTATCAGCATTTTCTTCTGCCATTACTGAGCCTGAAATGCCAGCAATAGAGGCAAAAATTGCCGCATTAACACTAAGTGCAAGCGACGTTTTTTTAAAAACATTCATTAAGTACTCTCCCAAGAACTGTTTATGTTTTGTGTTGAAACTGTTTAACTTCATTAAATTAATGCACATTTATGCCTTACATTAATTTGTTGGTTGTTTTTCTCTTTATAGGTCAAGATCTTTAAGGAAGCTGGTGCCGTAAGGCATTTTTTCCAGTTCAAATAAATCTGCAATAGTTTGACCGATATCTGCGAAGGTATTTCGTTCGCCAATATTAACAGAACGCGCCTGTTTATGAAACGCAACAACGGGTACATATTCTCTTGTATGATCATTACCATGCCAAGTTGGATCACAGCCATGATCAGCGGTTAAGAACAAAACGTCATCGTCATTCATTGCGGCAACAACTTCAGGTAAGCGTTGGTCGAAATTCTCTAATGCTAATGCATAGCCCACCGGGTCACGACGATGTCCGTAATCTTGGTCAAAGTTCACCAAGTTAGTAAATATAAGACTATTATCTTGTGCGCTATTAATATGTGAAATCGTTGCATCCAATAACGCATCTATGCCCGTCGCTTTGGTTTTCTCACTGATACCTTGATGCGCATAGATGTCAGCAATTTTACCGACACTAATGACATGACCGCCCGCTTGCGTAAAAAAGTCTAATACTGTTGGTGCTGGAGGTAAAATAGAATAGTCACGACGATTGCCAGTACGGGTAAAGTCTTCAGGACTTTCACCAATAAAAGGTCTTGCAATAACCCGACCGATATTCATGTCGCCAAGCAATTCTCGTACAGTTTCACAATATTTATAAAGATTATCTAAGCCGAAATGTTCTTCATGAGCAGCAACCTGAAAAACACTATCAGCAGAGGTATAACAAATAGGTAAACCGGTTTTAATGTGCTCTTGGCCAAGCTTATTGATAATATCCGTACCTGAGGCATGGCAATTACCGAGAATACCGTCGAAGCCTGTTGCTTGATTAATTTTTTCAATCAACGACGCTGGGAAAGCATTACCCTGTTTTGGAAAGTAGCCCCAATCAAAAAGTACCGGTACGCCCATCATTTCCCAATGGCCACTTGGTGTATCTTTACCTGTGCTAATTTCAGCAGCATAGCCATAGGCACCTTGCTCTGGTGCTTGATTTACAATCGGAAAACTTGCCTTACCCGCTTCAAATGCCGCTTGTACTAAGCCCATTTTCGCCAAATTAGTTAAATTAATTTCACGTTTTTCATGCTGATAGAAATGTTTTGCCAAATTAGCAAAAGTATTGGCACTGATATCGCCAAAGTCTGCTGCATCAGGTGCGTGGCCAATGCCAAAACCGTCGATTACTAAAACTATTACTCTTGCCATTTTTATATCCTGTATTTATATCAATGCATTTTAACAAATTTTTCAAATTTATCCTCGTTTATAATGATAAATTTCATGACCAAATGGTCAACATGTGGTACTTTACCAAGCAATTAATTATAGACAACTGATATTTTGTAAATATTTAAGGTAGATAAAGTCATTTTGTCTAAATTTTAATGAATTTCAGATTAATTAGTCCATAATATGAGCGCGATAATGTCGCTATAATAATTATCTAACCCTTTTGTTAATCATATTTTTAAGGCTCTCTGTTTTGCAAACCAATAAACCGACGATTATTGCGGTAACCGGTGCTTCTGCATCTGGCAAATCACTTTTTGCGCAAACTATTTATGACGAACTGCTACCTGAACTTGGGGCAAGCGGTATTGTCATTATCAAAGAAGATTCATACTACAAGAGTCAATCCCATCTATCGATGGAAGAACGCATTAAAACCAATTACGATCACCCGAGTGCATTTGAACATAGTTTGTTATCAGAGCATTTAACGCAATTAAGCGCGGGTAATGAAGTCGACATTCCCACTTACTGTTACAAAACCCATACCCGTTTGAATGAGACCCAACATTTATCACCGACACCGATAATTTTGGTTGAAGGCATTCTATTATTTTCGAATAAAGAATTACGCGATAAATTCGATATTAAAATTTATATCGATACTCCGCTCGATATTTGCCTTGTCCGCAGAATTAATCGCGACACAATAGAGCGCTCTCGTAGCGTCGAGTCAATTACCGAACAATATTTAACTACCGTTAGACCTATGTATCACCAATACATTGAACCCAATAAAGCATTCGCTGATATTGTAGTAACGCGTGGTGGTAAGAACAGAATGGCCATTGAGATGTTAAAAGCAAAAATTCGTCAACTAATGCACAGACGTGTTTAGTGCTAATCAAAAATAGAGCTAAATATATAACTAAATCAAGATAATAAAAATAATAACGATAACAAGTAAATTATGAGGTAAATATGGAATTAGGTGCACTTCGAGGTGTCATTGGCATTTTCGCGCTATTAGCATTGGCGTTCTTTCTATCAAAAGATCGCAAAGCAATAAATTGGCGAACCGTAGGGTTTGCATTTTCACTACAAATTTTACTGGGTGCATTTGTACTTTATGTGCCTTTTGGTAAAGATGTATTGGGCTCAGTAACCAATGGTGTTCAACAGGTTATTGACAGTGCACAAGCTGGTATTAACTTCTTATTTGGTGGTTTAGGTACTGATGCCATGTTTGAAAATGGTGTGGGTTTCGTTTTTGCTATCCGAGTTTTACCGGTGATTATTTTCTTTTCATCCCTTATTGCTGTGCTTTATTATTTAGGCATAATGCAGTGGGTTGTGAGGATTATTGGTGGTGGCTTACAAAAGTTATTAAAAACCTCAAAACCTGAGTCCCTATCAGCAACGGCTAATATCTTTGTTGGTCAAACAGAAGCTCCGTTAGTTATTCGTCCTTATATTGCAAAAATGAGTCAATCTGAACTTTTTGCCATTATGGTGGGTGGCTTAGCATCCGTAGCAGGTTCAATACTTGCCGGCTATGCAGGTTTAGGTGTGAAACTTGAGTACTTAATTGCCGCATCATTTATGGCTGCACCAGGTGGCTTGTTAATGGCAAAGTTACTACTACCTGAAACTGAAACAATTAATGATGACTACACTGATGTAGAAATGGAGCAAGGTGACAAGCCTGCTAATGTGATTGACGCTGCCGCTACAGGTGCTGCATCAGGTTTAAAATTGGCAGTTAATGTGGGTGCTATGCTACTCGCTTTTATCGCCATTATCGCTTTACTCAATTCGATGGTGTCCGGCGTGGGTAATTTATTGGGCTATGAAGGCATCACTATCGAATGGATGCTTGGCTACATTTTTGCTCCTTTTGCCTTTCTTATTGGCGTACCTTTTGAAGAAATGTTGCAAGCCGGCAGCTTTATTGGCCAAAAAATTGTCGTCAATGAATTCTTTGCCTATGTCAACTTTGTTGAAATAAAAGATACCTTATCTCCTGCGACACAAGCTATTATCACCTTTGCTTTGTGTGGTTTTGCTAACTTATCTTCAATAGCAATTTTACTGGGCGGTATCGGCTCAATGGCCCCTAATCGTCGCCCTGATATTGCACGTTTGGGTATGAAAGCTATGATGGCTGCAACTATGGCCAACTTAATGAGTGCCGCTATTGCTGGCGTATTTGTTAGCTTGTAACGCAAAGCTCATTCTAACTATCTAAAAGCCTAGTCATCCGCACTGGGCTATTTTTTAAATTTTTTTAAATAGCATTTTTAAATTTACGAGGCATATCATGAGTACCTTAGAAAACTACGCACAACGTGCACTTCATATGATGGACTTAACCAGCTTAACCGACACTGAAAGTGCCGAAGACATCATTCAACTGTGCTCAAATGCTAAATCACCTTGCGGTAATACCGCTGCTATCTGTATTTTTCCGCGTTTCGTACCGCTAGCGAAAAAAACCTTGGCTGCACAAGGTACGCCTGAGATAAAGATTGCTACCGTCACGAACTTTCCTCACGGTAACGATGACATCGATATTGCCGTTGCCGAAACCAAAGCGGCTGTTGCTTACGGCGCTGATGAAGTTGATGTGGTATTCCCTTATAAAGCCTTAATCAATGGTAATGAAGAAGTTGGCTTTGAATTAGTAAAGGCCTGCAAACAAGCCTGTGGAAATAGCGTACAACTAAAAGTTATTATTGAAACGGGTGAACTTAAAACTGATCAACTGATCACCCAAGCCAGTGAAATTTGTATTGCCGCAGGTGCAGATTTCATCAAAACCTCAACCGGTAAAGTGGCGGTAAATGCAACGCCAAAATCTGCTGAATTAATGTTGAAAGTTATTAAAGATAAAAACACTAATATTGGTTTTAAACCCGCTGGTGGTGTTAAAAACGCTGAAGACGCCAAGGTTTATCTTGATTTAGCAAGTGATATCTTAGGCATTGATTGGGCGACTAAAGCCAATTTTAGGTTTGGTGCCAGTAGCCTACTAACAAACTTATTAAACACCTTAGGTGCAACAAATAAAACCGCAGATCCAACAAGCTATTAATCAAAATCAACGGTTTCCAGTAACTATAACTAGGGTATAAAATTAGCGATGGCACAATTATATTTTTATTATTCCACCATGAATGCCGGTAAATCGACCCATTTATTACAGTCTTCATATAACTATCGTGAACGCGGTTTAGAAACGTTGTTGTTTACCGCACATATTGACGATAGGTTTGCTAAAGGTAAAGTATCATCCCGATTGGGTATCGATGCTGATGCACACCTATTTGATGACAACACCAATATTTTTAATGAAGTAACACAACAAGTTAAAGACGGAAAAATCGCTTGTATACTGATTGACGAAGCTCAGTTTTTAACTAAAGAGCAAGTTAGGCAGTTAACTGATATTGTCGATGAATTAAAAATTCCCGTACTGGCTTATGGTATTAGAACAGATTTTCTCGGTGAAACCTTTGGTGGTAGTGCTGCCCTGCTCGCTTGGGCCGATAAATTAGTCGAATTAAAAACCATTTGTCATTGTGGCAAAAAAGCCAACTTTGTTATGCGCTGTGATGAGCATGGCAATGCCGTTAAAGGTGGCGAACAAATCGAAGTCGGCGGTAACGAGCGTTATGAGTCATTATGCCGCAAGCACTTTAAAGCGCTGGTTTGGAATTAGCACTAAATAAATTTAAGTACAACGAGTGAATTTTTAATAACGTGTGATAAATAAAAAAGGAATACTATAATATTCCTTTTTTTGTATCGTACTGTTCACGCCTAGTTATTAAAACCTAAGCTGAAATGGTTTGATAAATAACTGGCGGCTCTTCACTTTGTTGTTCACTAATTGCAAGTGCGCTAAGGTATTGTTGACCGGCATTTAATGCCGAAGTTTTGTCTCTAGCATGGACACGTGCCACAATATCACCACGATTAACCCGGGTGCCTGTTGGTAAAATGCGATCGAAACCAACACTGTGATCTATTTGTTGACCATTAGCAGTTCGTCCACCTTTTAAGCCGACAACGGCCATACCAATATCACGGGTTTGCATACCGTTAATATAGCCATGCTCTTGTGCAAGGACATCAACGATAACATCGCCACGCTGCATTGAACGCCATGGATCTTCCATAAAATCACTTGGCCCACCTAGCGCATGGATCATCTTACCAAAAAGCTCTGCTGCAGCGCCTGAAGCTAAAACGTTATTGATTTTTTTCAATGCTTCATCTTCATTTGCCGCGACTTTTGCACTCACCAGCATAGCTTTAGCGAGTGAAACCACAACCGCATGTAAACGAGGTTCTCGCAAGCTGCCATTTAAATACTTCACCGTTTCAGCCATCTCTAAGGCATTACCTGCTGTAGCGCCAAGCACTTGGTTCATATCTGTAATAATGGCTTGTGTCGGTACACCGGCACCATTTGCAACACTAACGATGCTTTGTGCTAATGCCCTAGCATCATCAATATTTGACATCATAGCGCCATTACCCACTTTGACATCCATAACTAATGAATCAAGTCCTGCGGCTAATTTTTTAGACAAAATAGACGCGGTGATCAACGGAATAGATTCAACCGTTGCGGTAATGTCGCGAATACCATAAAGGCGTTTATCTGCGGGGGCTAAGTTATCGGTTTGAGAAATAATCGCCATACCTAAATCTTTCACGATACGCTTAAATTCACCAATACTGGGTTGCACATTAAAGCCAGCGATACTTTCTAACTTATCAGATGTACCACCGGTATGGCCTAAACCACGACCTGAGATCATAGGTACATAAGCACCACAGGCTGAAACAATGGCTGCTAACATAAAGCTAACTTTGTCACCAACTCCACCCGTTGAATGTTTATCAACCACTGGGCCGTCTAATTCTGGCCAAGATAGCACATCACCTGAATTTTTCATCGCCATGGTAAAATCAATAATTTCACGCGTTTCCATGCCTTTTAGAAAAATAGCCATTGCCATCGAACCTGCTTGAGCATCATTAAAATTTAATGTTACTAAACCATCAACAAAATATTGTATTTGTTCTTGGGAGAGTGAACCACCATTGCGTTTGGTGCGAATTATTTCTTGTGGTAATAACATTAATTTTAATCCTTATTTTTCAAGTAAATCTTTTGGCGTAAAAGCATCAGGTAATAATTCATTAACTGTCCATTGCTTTCTATCGTTGTTATGGTTAACAGCCATCACCAATGCCTCAGGTGCTAAAAACTCAACAATAACTTGTCGACAAGCACCACAAGGCGGTGTTAGCTTTTCTTGATTGGTATAAATAACTATCGCAGAAAACGCTTGCTCGCCTGAAATCACACCTTGTGCTAAACAGTTGCGTTCGGCACAAACTGTTAAACCATAGGAGGCATTTTCAACATTACAGCCTTTGACAATGTTGCCATTAACGGTTAACGCAGCGGCACCAACATGAAAATTACTGTAAGGTGCATATGCTTTTGTGAAACCATCTTTTGCGGCAGTAATAAGCGCTGAGATTTCGTTATCTTCAATATTTGACATTATCAAACCCTTTAACTGACCAAGTGGTCAACTTATTTCTTATCCTAATAAAATAGTCTGTAAAAAGCAACTTAAGAATGATGATTTTCAATACTTTTATTCGGGTAACACTTCAACAAAATGGATGTTACGCATTGAATTTAGAGTAAAAAAAACCGCACTATAAAGTGCGGTTTTAAAAAAGTGTCAGTTTAGATCACTAATTAATCATCTTTGATTAGAAAGTGTATCTAACACCTACTTTAATGTACCAAACTGAATCTTCGCCTTCAATATCATATGAGCTATTATCTGAACCAATTGGTCCAATACTGCTACGACTGTTCGGGCTATAAACGATTTGGCCATCATCATTCCACTCAGCGTTAGCAAATTCTTTATTGAAATCGCCATCTGTTGGGCTATAGACATGACCCCAGTCTTTATTGATTAAGTTAGCTAAGTTTTGTACAGTAAAAGTTAACGTACCTTTATGTCCCTTCATTAAGCCTGGAATATCTTGTTGAATTGATAAATCCATGGTCGTTAACCAAGGACGTTTTGATGAGTTTTTATCAACAAAACCACCAGCATAACCAGCCAAACCTGCAGGGTTCACATAATCAGCCATAAGATCAGCATAAGTCATACCATTCTTATAAGCTACGTTTGGATCATCAGCACCTGATGGGATATAAGGCGTTTTAGCGTTATACTTAGATAAGTAATCTTGATCACCCAAATCACCCTTTCTATATGTACCTAATACCCAACCAAAAGGTCGACCTGAACGACGTTCAAAGAATAAGTTAACACGGGTATTATAGCCTTCGAAGAATTCTTTCGTATAACCTAAAGTTATTTTTAAACTATGCTCTATTTCATAGTTACCTGTACCTAAAGCATCAACATTACGGCCTTCACTATAAACATTATACTTATAGTTAGAAGCTGCTTGTGAACTCGTACCGGTATTACCATCAACAACATCTTGATTAGTATAAGAAATATTCATATCCAAACCGTTTTCCCAACTTTTGTACAAGCTAGTTGAAATAACATTCGAATAACCATCTCTATCAGCATTAGTTAACAAGATATCGTAATTATCTGGGCTAGTTGCATCGAATGGTTCATAAATAATACGACCATCTTTAGTTACTTCACCACTTGGCTGACGATTTAAGTCACGCCATGCTAATGAGTCTTGCTTATCAACATAAATGTATTCACCTGACCAAGTCCAGTTATCACCTAAAAGTTCACTATCGAAGTTATAATCGAAACCAATACTATAACGCCACTCAGATGGTGTTTCAAAGTCAGAATCAATAACGTTAGTTTCACCATCAGGGGTAACATTAGCTAATGAGTCCTTGATATCTTGAGGCACAGCAAGTGAAGTTAAATCGGTATAATCTTGAGTATTCGTTACGTAATTAATACCTGTTTTACTGTAAGAGTTAGATATCCATACATTTGGCTTACCGCCACTGAATAGACCAAAGCCACCACGAACCGTTAGATCATCACTTGCATACCAGGTCATGCCAACACGTGGTAACCAGATATCTGTACCATCAAGATTTTCTTGGTTGCCATAACCGTAACGATCATAGAACTTTGCGTTAAACGAAGGTGTGTCGTCAGAAAAAATTCTTTCGTAACGTAAACCAAATGATACGTCAATATCGGAATTAAATGCCCAGTCATCTTGCACATAAAACGAGTAAGTACCCATCACTAATGACGCAGCAGTATCAGCTTGATTATTAGTCGGTGCATTACCGTAATAAAGCTCAGCGTTACCGGCAGCAAAATCATCAATACTATCAAAAGTCCATGTACCTAGGGTCGCTTCAGCAAACATGTTGAAAATGTCATTTCTTTCATATTGAACACCAAAACCCAATTTATGATCGCCAACTAAGTATTCGGCATCAAAGTTTGCACGCCAAGTTTTAGTTTCTAACGCATTAGCATGACGGTAGTTATCTGGACCAAAATCAATTGCTCTATCAATGCTAACTTTACCATAATCACGTGTTGCCACGCCTGAGATAGATTCAACATCTTTATAAGATACAGCAAATTCTGTCGTTAAATCAGAATTCCAATCAGAATAAAGGTGTAAAGCATAAGAATTCATATTCTGCTGATAGTCATACCAGTTAGTCGAAGTATTTAGCGTACTACTTCCATCAGTAACATTACGAATACTGTTGCTTTCATCTTGATTGAATGTAAACGCAGCACGATGATCATCATTAATATTCCAATCTAGTTTGATTAGAATTTTATCATCGACTTCTTTTGGGTTACCTTCCCAACCACCAATATCAGCAATACCGTATCTTTCACTAGCGATTGCAGCAATTTGATTATATTCATCCAACGTTAAATTGGTTGAAAGTGGTTTACCACTACCTTCTGGACCATAGTCAGAAACAGTAGGTTTTTCAAAACTTTCATAGTTAGCAAAGAAGAACAATTTATCTTCAATCAGTGCTCCACCTAAGTGAGCACCCCAAGTGTCACTTTTAACACCTTCAACTTCATTACCTTTTGAATTGTTGGTATCGTAATCGCCAGCCCAACTATCTGATGTTTTCTCATAGAAAACACCACCATGTAATTCATTAGTACCTGATTTAGTTACCGCATTGATACGCGCACCACTAAAACCACCAAACTTTGCATTATAAGGATTAGTGTCAATTGAAATTTGCTCGATAGCATCTAATGAAATAGGAGAACGTTGAGTAGGATAGCCATTACCATTCAAACCAAAGTCATCATTAAGGCCTACACCATCGACATTTAAGCTATTAAAGCGAGGGTTAGAGCCCGCAACTGAAAAACCATTGTCATTACCACCTAAAGAAGTAGCTAATGGGTTTTGTCTTAAAATGTCTTTTAAATCACGGTTAAATGAAGGTGAGTTTTCAATAGCATCTGAACCAAAGAAACTTGAGCTACCCGCATTACTAGTAAATGATGTTTGACTACCAGTAACCGTAATTGTTTCAATATTTTGTGCTGCGTTTAATTGTTCATTCAAACGCAGAGTTTGTCCTAACAGAAGAAAAATATCGTTTTTGGCCACATCTTGAAACTTATCTGAATCGATAACAATCTGATATGGACCACCAACGCGTAAGCCACCTGCATTGAAGGCACCTGTTTCGTTTGTAACAACTTCAGTAACCGTACCTGAAGGCTGATGGATAAGCATAATCTTAGTGTTAGGCGCAGCTTGACCGTTAGGCCCTACTATTGTACCCCTTACAGAAGACGTAGTATCAGCAGCCATAGCTGATGTTGACAATCCTAGTGCAAGTACAACTGCGCCAGTAATACGTGAGAGACGATGATTTTTCATCATATTATTCCTTGGTAATAGTTAAATTTTGTTATGTAAAATGTTTAATTAATTTTCACTTAGCTAATTTTTAATCTATTTATTATTTTTTTAAGTGTATTTCGGGTGAAATTAAAACAGAGTTTTCTTACATTTTCATTACAAAAATTTACAAAGCTGTTTTCAATTATTAATATTTTTTAAAAAAAATATTAAACAAAACAGAGCAAAGACAATTAATAACATAATTAACAATGAGTTACACATAAGATTTAAACGTAAATCAAAAACACTTATAACGTTAATTATATAAAAGCAAAAAACATATAACAAAAAATCATAAAAACAAACCATCTGGTCAAGATAAAATAAAGTATGATTTTAATGAAGTTTACAAAGGGCTGCGTTAATAAAAATAAATTAACCATCAGAACAGATCATTTATAAATATCGTATTTGCACTATTTATATAGTAGAAAACGTATTAAAACAGTGTCTTAAACAATAAATCAAATTAAACTAGCTAATTTCTAGCAAAAATCCATTGATTTAATGTCGTAACCGCTAGTGTTAACTTGTAAGATCACTTGAAATTTTCAATATGTAAAAGCGCTTTTTTATCATAATGAAATAAGTCCAGTAAAATGTAACATCAATGTAATAGACTAGCGTTAATTAAAGTAGCTAATATAAATAGAAAGGTTATTCATGTGAGCAACAATACCACAAATGAAAAGCAAGGAAGCATTCGGGCAAGAAGTGAAGCTATTATTTTAGCTTCGGCCCAAAAAGAGTTTATCTTGCAAGGATATAAAGGCGCAACAGTTCAATCTATTGCCGACACCGCAGGTCTACCGAAAGCAAATGTACTGTACTACTTCAAAAATAAAGAAAACATTTATCATGCGGTATTACAATTAACCCTAGATACTTGGGATCAAGGTATTGGTGATATAGATAGTAGCGATGGTCCGGTTGTGGCTATTGAAAAATTTATTGCTGCAAAAGTAAAAATGTCTTTTGAGCATCCCCAAGCTTCAAAAATCTATGCCATGGAAATTATTCAAGGTGCACTGCATTTGAAGGAGTTTGCCCGTACTTATTTGCGTCAATGGGTACGAGAAAAAGCAAAATTATTCCAAGTGTGGATTGATAATGGTGAAATGGTCAATGTAGATCCCGTAAAATTGATTTTTCTAATTTGGTCTTCAACGCAACATTATGCTGACTTTGAACAACAAATATTAACCATAATGAATCGTGCTGATTATGAAGAAGACGATATTACCCAAGTTACCGAATTTTTGACGGATTTTATATTGCGCGGTTGCGGTTTAAAATAAGGATTCACCTGTATGAAAATTATAACAAATATATTAACAACAACGTTGTTAATATATTCGGGGATGGTCATGTCAGAAACAAGCGAGCAATCTTCATCAAAGCTACGTATTGCCACTTTTAATGTCAGTATGGAAGCCTTAAATTACTTACCATCAACACCAGATAAAACAGTCGATGTTAAAGGTAATGAACTTGCCTTGGCTCTTGCTCAAGATCATCAGCAAATAAGAAATATTGCTGAAATTATTCAGCGTGTTAATCCCGATATTATTTTATTGAATGAATTCGATGGTAATGATGCAAAGCATCAATCATTAAAACTTTTCTTATCGCAATACTTAGCCAAGAGCCAACAAGGTAACGCCGCGGTAAACTACCCTTATTTTTATCAAGGGCCGGTTAATACTGGTGTTGCTACGGGATATGATTTAAATAACGATGGTAAAATAGGTAAATTGCCTGGCGATGCCTACGGTTATGGTCATTTTTCAGGCCATTTTTCGATGGCACTGTTATCCAAGTATCCGATTGATGTTGATAAAATTAGAACATTTCAATTATTTAAATGGCGTGATATGCCTAACGCGTTGATGCCTGTAGAGCAAAAAACTCAGCGACCTTGGTATAGCGCGCAAGCATGGAATAATTTTCGCTTGTCATCAAAATCTCACTGGGATATTCCGCTTAACGTTAATGGCAATGAGCTACACATATTAGCAAGTCACCCTACTCCGCCAGTTTTCGACGGGCCTGAAGATAGAAACGGCAAAAGAAATTTTGATGAAATACGGTTTTGGACTGATTACTTGACTCCTAGCGCTGCTAGTTATATTTATGACGATAATAATAACTTTGGTGGTTTAGCTAAAGACAAAGCCTTCGTTATTCTAGGTGATTTAAATGCTGATGCTATCGATGGTAATGCGATAAAAACAGGTATCCAGCGTTTAACACATCACCCTCGCATTATCGATCCTAAACCAAGTAGCGACGGTGGTAAAATGCATCGAAAAGACAACCCAAATGCGCAACATCATACCGCATTTTGGGGCATGCGCGCCGACTACGTTTTACCGGCTAAAGCGCAATTGAACGTACTCGACGCGGGTATTTTTTGGCCGCAAGTCAACGAGCCAGAATTTCGCTTAGTTAAAGACCGTGCAGCATCGTCTGATCACCGACTTGTGTGGGTAGATCTGACATTTAAAAATTCACCTAGCAAATAGCAACTTAAGCTTAAGCTTAAAACGAAGCTGAGCGGTTATATTTATCTCAAACATTTAGTGGAAAAAAGATGAAAAAATTCATTCCAACATTATTAACTAGCCTATTGGTCATGTCATGTAGCCAATTACAAGCTGACACGAGTTCTCAAGCAAGTGCTGTTATTGCAGATGCCGCAGCCGTTAATGCGCCAAAAAATATTATTATGATTGTTGGTGACGGTATGGGACCTGCTTATACCAGTGCCTATCGCTATTTTCATGATGACCCTAACACCGATACTATCGAAGAAACGGTATTTGATCGTCACCTCGTTGGCAGTAGCAGCACATACCCTGCGCGTATTTCTGGCTACGTAACTGATTCAGCAGCCGGTGCAACCGCACTTGCTACGGCAACAAAATCTTATAATGGTGCCATTGCTGTCGATGTAAATAAAAACCCTGTTGAATCTGTGCTTGTTTGGGCAAAAAAACAAGGTAAGAAAACTGGCATGGTGGTTACATCACAAATCAACCATGCTACGCCAGCGTCTTATTTGGCACATAACGAAAGTCGTAATAATTACAATGAAATAGCAGACAGCTTCTTAGAATCCGCTGACAATATTGATGTCATGTTAGGTGGTGGCTGGCAGTATTTCCTTCGCAAGGATGTCAACCTTGTCGATGGTTTTAAAAATAAAGGTTTCCAATATATTGATAACTACGGGCAACTCAACCAATTAACACCACAAAAGAAAGTATTGGGCTTATTTGCTGATAAAGGCTTGCCATGGGCGCTTGATGACAGCAATAAACACCGTTTGTCAGCAATGACTAAAGCGGCCATTTCACAGTTAGAAAATGAGCAAGGTTATTTCATGCTCGTTGAAGCAAGCCAAGTTGATTGGGGCGGTCATAGCAATGATATTGCTTCTGCGATGGCTGAAATGGATGATTTAGCAAAAACACTCGAATATTTAGAAGCTTATATTGCGAAAAACCCAAATACTTTAGTGGTGCTAACCGCAGATCACAGTACCGGTGGTTTCACTATTGGTAAAGATGGCGATTACTTATGGCAGCCAGACGTATTGCGCAGCATGATCATGTCGGCAGAGACGATTGGTAAAATCTTAGCAAAAGAGCAAATAATTAAAGCTAACGTTAGTAAAATGCTTAACTTCACCATTACCGATGCTGAATTTCAGGCGCTAAAAGCAGCAAAAGCTAACGCTAAAAAATCGCTTGCTGACTATAATAATGCTAGTGCTGCCGTAAAAAAACAGACCCGTAAGCCAACGATTAAACGTGCCATGCACTTAAGTGTTAACAACCTTATAGATCAACGTTCTATAACAGGTTGGACAACGTTTGGTCACACGGGTGTTGATGTGCCAGTATTTGCGATGGGCAAACAAAAAGAGCTTTTCCAAGGTTTAAGCGATAATACAGAAATTGCAAGTAAGATATTTCAGTTATTAGGCAAAAAATAGACGATAACACGCTCTCTTTTGCCAACTAAACAAAAACGCCGAGTAAGTACATTTACTCGGCGTTTTTATTGATACTTTATAACCCGCTACTTTTCATTATTATCTTGTTCAAGCACCTGATTAAAGCGGGCAAAACCTTGTTCGAGATCGTTAATCAGATCATCAACATTTTCTAAGCCGACATGTAAACGGATCAGCGGAAATTGATATGGCCATTTCGTTGCGCTACGCATATTTTTAACGCTGGAAATGCCTAAAATTAAACTTTCAAACCCGCCCCACGAATAACCCATTTTAAAATGTTCCATACCATCTAATAAGGCAGTTAGCGCGGCTTGGTTACCTTGGTTTAAAACAAAAGAAAACAAACCGTTCGAGCCAGTAAAGTCACGCTTAAAAAATTCATGACCTGGGCACGATGGTAAAGCGGGATGTAAAATCGTTTCAACCTCAGCACGCGTTGCTAGCCAATCGGCTATTTTAAGTGCACTGGTTTGATGTTGCTGCAAACGCACGCTCAAGGTTCTAATACCGCGCATGGCTAAATATAAATCATCCGGCGAAGTACATTGCCCCATAATATAACTACTTTCGCGTAACTGAGGCCAATGTTCTGCGGTTGCCGTTGCTGTGCCTAACATGACGTCTGAATGGCCAACAATATATTTTGTTGCCGCTTGAATTGAGACATCAACACCGTAATCAAACGGTTGAAAATTCACTCCTGCTGACCAAGTATTATCTAACATCACGATACAATCATGACGATGAGCAACCTCAGCAATCGTCGGCACGTCTTGCACTTCCATGGTAATAGAGCCAGGTGATTCTAGAAAAACCAGTCGTGTATTCGGTTTAATGAGTGCTTCAATACCTTTACCGATAAGGGGATCATAGTAAGTTGTTTCAATGCCCAATTTAACCAGTATTTTATCGCAATAATCACGCGTCGGTTCATAGGCGGTATCTACCATTAAAATATGATCGCCTGTTTTAACGAAAGCTAAGATGGCATTGGTTATTGCTGCAGTACCTGATGGATAGAGCGCACAACCTGCTCCGCCCTCAAGCTCGGTCATAGCATCGCTAAAAGCAAACGAAGTGGACGTTCCTCGTCGACCGTAAAACAATACCTGATTAGTTTTATTTGCTGTGGCATGTTTCATTTCTTTGACAGAATTAAAGACTACCGTCGAGGCACGCTCTACCGGTGGATTAACCACACCACGTGTCCATTGGCTTTTACGGCCGGCATTAATGAGTTTCGTTTCTTTTTTCATGTCTAGGTTACATCCCACAGTAAATATTAAATCATGGCTATCTAGCCATCTATAATATATATAACGTGAATTACCTTAAGAAGCACGATTTATTTTGACATATCATAGTCATGATATTTATTGATGGCTAAATTGATGGAAAAATAAGGGAATAATACTGGACATCAAACGTTAGCGATCAAATAAACTCATTTGACTATTGGTGATTTCATCAAAGCTGGTATTAATAAAAGGTAGAATGGCATCGGCAACTGCCATTAACTGTCGGTCGATATACAATTGATAATCTAATGCCGCGCTTTGACAACCTCTAGCTTGCGGGCCATTAATCGTCATCACATATTCAATCCAGCCTTTATTTTGATACTTAAGCGGCTTACCTTGCTGCTGATATATCTCATCAGCTAACCTCGCCGCTCTGACATGGGGTGGAACATTCTTAACGTACAGGTCGAGCTTACGACGTAAACGTTTACGATAATACAGCAAATCATCGTGCTTGCCCGCTAATGTGTCAGCAACCATTTGTTTAATATATTCGGCGACAGGTTGGCGATTAAATACTTTTAAATACAAAGCGCGTTGAAATTGTTTCGCCAGTTCAGTCCAATCGGTACGAACACTCTCTAAACCCTTAAATATCAACTGCTGTTCATCACCTTTTTGCACCAACCCCGCATAACGTTTCTTCGTGCCGACGTCTTGCCCGCGAATGGTCGGCATCAAAAATTGGCTAAAATGAGTTTCAAATTCAATTTCAAGTTCACTAGCGATGGCAAATTGTTCAGTCAAACGTTGTTGCCACATGACGTTAATATCATCTTGTAAGCTTTTGCCAAGTGCCCTACTGTCAGCCGCACTTTTATCATTACCGACATGAACAAATATCGAATCGGTATCGCCATAAATCACTTGATAACCTTTGTCTTGGATCCAAGACTTGGTAATTTTTAATATGCTATGACTTCTTTTGGTGATTGACCCAGATAAACGCGGATCAAAGAAACGACAGCCAGTTGAACCTAAAACGCCGTAAAACGAGTTCATAATAATTTTTATCGCCTGTGATAACGCGGCGTTTTGATCTTGTTTGGCAATGTCGCGCTCTTTCCACAAGCCATTAATAATATCCGGCAGAAAGTGCTGCTCTCTAGAGAAATAAGCACCATCAAAGCCCTCTATCGCTGTTTCTGGCGACTTTAAACCTTCTATCAAGCCCATAGGGTCAATATTAAAACTACGGATAATACTGGGGTATAGGCTTTTAAAATCTAACACTAAAACATTTTGATAAAGTCCCGGTGTTGAATCCATGACAAAACCACCGGGCGATTCAAAACCTTGATCGCCATCGCCCATGTTTGGCGCAACATAACCACTTCTATGCAGCTTTGGCAGATATAAATTAGTAAAGGCGGCCACTGAGCCACCGACGCGATCGATGGCTAAACCGGTTAATTGCGCGCGCAGCATGGCAAATTCTAATAATTGCGTATGCTGAAAAATTAATAACACTAAGCGGCAATCTTCTAAGTTATAAGTGGCGAGCGCAGTTTTATCATGATGAAAATTATCGGTAATTTCTTGCACACGATTATCAACATCAATAACTTTTTTTCCTATACCTAATAAGGTATTAGCGACATTGTCGAGTGAAAAGCTCGGAAAGTTGTAAGTAGCGGTTTTAAGTAAATCGATACCATCAAGCACCACACGGCCTGCTATTTCGATAAACTGTTGTTCGCTAGCTTTATTTTTACGCCAATAAGGCGTTGTACCGTCACGACCAAGCGTAAACTTAACACCATGTAAATCATAGCGTTTTTGTAATAAATCAAAGTCAAAGTTAATAACATTCCAACCGATAATAATATCGGGGTCATGGTCGCTGAACCAAAGTAATAAGTTGGTTAATAATTGTTTTTCATCTGCTTGCCAAACAATGTCGATATCGGTAGTTTTTGCTTGTTCGCGGGTAATTTCTTGTTGATCAGCAATCATCAATACTTGCTGACAATGCTCGCTATATAACCCGATAGAATACAACTCGCCTGACATTGAGCATTCGATATCTAGCGAGACCGTTGTTAAGGTAATATCTTTTTGCAAAGCTTTATCAACGCGTTTACATTTAGCCTGTTCAAAACGACGATATTGATGGCTACCCGTTAAGAGGACGTTAGCTTTTTGGCCGGCAAAGGTAATATCAGCGGTAATAAAACGTTCCATTAAAAAACGATCATCTGGCCTAATATCATCTTCATAACACTTGATGCCCCATTGTTTTAAGACCTCTCGCGCTTGATAAAACTCACGTAAAGTTGAAAAATATAATGCCACTACACTCACTTGATTAAATGCCTTTAAAGCCACCGGCTTTATTTCATCAAGGTAAATGGCTTCTTGGTTTAAAGCGCTTTCAGCTTGTGGCGCCGCCGTTTGTTCAACAAAAAATACCGCGCGTTCATTACTGACAATAAGTTGTACCGGCCCTGCGGGTGTTTTCAACCATAAGCAAACTTCAATATGATTATTGCGGTCTCTAGTACTTCGGGTCAGCAAAAATCCCCGCATGGCAGCAGGCAATTGTTTAGCTTCGGTTAATTGTTGCGGAGAAATTTGCATTAAGGGTTCTAATTGTTGGCGGTAAACTGTTAATATATACAGCAGTGTAAATCATCTATTGTCGATAGGAAACTACAGCGCCGATGTTAAGCGATAAAATTAAGCAAGTTATTAGAAGCTCCTATAAAGCCATAGGTGAAAACCTGACTAACTTTAACCCACGCAAGCAGCAAACATTTTTGATTGCCGAAATCGCTAAAACCCTCGCCGGTGACTACGACAAAGTACGTAAAATTATTACCATTGAAGCCGGCACAGGTACCGGTAAATCATTAGCTTATGCTCTGGGTTCTATTCCATTAGCCTTAAGCCGAAACAAAAAAGTCTGTATCGCTACCGCAACCGTAGCACTGCAAGAGCAACTGGTTGATAAAGATTTACCGTTTTTGAAAAAGCACAGTGGTTTAGATTTTAATTTTACCTTAGCAAAAGGTCGACAACGCTATGTTTGTCGCCAAAAGCTCGCGCTTGCTGTTGCCAATGACGATAGCCCACAAGCCGGTTTTACTTTTGCAGAAAAGCCCCAAGCTAGTGATATTCGCACCTTAAATAATATGCACAAAGCGCTCAATGATAACACTTGGCCAGGCGATATTGATGCTTGGCCAGAGCCGGTAAATCATCATATTTGGCAACAAATACAAGCGGACAAACATAGCTGTTTAAAGCACTTATCAGATCACAGTCATTGCCCTTTTCATAAGGCAAGAGAGACCATGGAAGCGGCTGATGTACTGGTGGTAAATCACAGTTTATTACTGGCTGATTTAGAGCTTGGCGGCGGGAAAATTTTACCGTCTCCAGAAGACACTTTTTACATAATTGATGAAGCTCATCACCTACCAAAGGTAACGCGTGACCACTCTAGCGCCAACTTAACCATTAAGGGAGCCATTGACTGGCTTGGAAAGTTACAAGAAACCGGTGATAAAATCGCAAAATTGGTTAAATCTAATAGTGCAATATCGCCGTCAATAAAACTGGCCGACGATTGCCAAGATATTTTGCTCGATATGCAAAAAGTATTGAGCTTAATCGACAATAATCGCAGCCTATATTTCAATCAATCGGCGAACAGTCATAGTCAATTCCAAGGGCAAAATCAAACCCTACAATACCGTTTTGAAAACGGCATTATTCCTCAAACATTGAAAAATTTAGCTGAAGATTTAACCGATAGTTCAAAGAAGTGTTTAGCGCATTTAAACAAGCTTTATAATTTATTGATGGAGTCGGTTAAAGACGGCGATACCCAGATGTATTTAGCTGAGCCATTATTAGCTGAATCCGGTTTTATGATCCAACGTTTAGAAAATTTTAATGCCTTATGGCAGATGTACGCTAAAACCGATAACGAAAAAGGCGCACCTATGGCGCGTTGGTTAGAGCAAATTGAAGGTAAACGTAGCGACTATCTTATTAGCGGCTCGCCTATCGAAGTGGGCTTTACCTTAGAGGATATGCTGTGGTCTAAATGTGAAGGCGCGGTGTTATGCTCTGCCACCATTTTAGCGCTTAACTCTTTTGATCATTTTCGCCGCCAAGCAGGTTTAAGAAACGATGACGGCAGCCAATATCAAAAAGTCGATTCTCCTTTTGATTACCAAAACAATGCTCAACTGGTTGTGCCGAAAATGCAATATGAACCCAGTGCAGATCAGTTTACCGATGAATTGATTGCCAAATTACCTGAGCAAATTAAACGCGGTAAAGCGACATTGGTGCTTTTTTCGTCCTATTGGCAAATGGATAAAGTGGTTACTGCCCTGCGCGAGAAAACTAAACTCAGTATTTTGGTGCAAGGTGAGCAATCGCGACAAAAAATTATCGAAACCCATAAAGCGCTCTGTGACAAAAAACAAGACAGCATTATTTTTGGTACGCAAAGCTTTTCTGAAGGGCTAGATTTACCCGGTGACTATCTCACCAACGTAATAATCACTAAATTACCTTTTTCAGTGCCATCTTCACCTGTCGAAGAAGCACAAGCTGAATATATTACGGCAAAAGGTGGTAATCCGTTTATGTCTATTTCAGTGCCTGAAACCTCTAAAAAACTCATTCAAGCCACCGGACGTTTACTCAGAAATGAAAAAGATTACGGGGTTATCATCTTAATGGACCGACGTGTGGTCAATAAACGTTACGGCAAAGACCTATTAAACTCCTTGCCGCCATTTAAACGCGTCATTGAATAATTTATAAATCATAGCGAGATAAACATAAACAAATAGCTTTTTGGCCTATTTGCTTAAGATTTTAGAAACCTTAGTGACAGTGCTGACTCGTACTTCTCCTGTTTCATTGCCCGTAAAATTACTATTTGGTGATCAACCATATGGCGTGTAATACCCCGGGAACAAAAAATAACAAAGATAAAATAATATTAATGACTAAATCTTTTCCTACGCCAGACTTGATGAAAACAGCAACAGGTGGCAGTAATATCGCGATAATAATATGGACTAATTTGTTCATCGTTGCTCCCTACATTAATTATTTTTCTTGTCCTTAATTATTAGCACAACGGATAGGGTTTGCTTATTAAAATAATACTTGAGTCTTTATTTATTAAAATGAAGAATTGGGCTGTTGCAGAAAACTATCTTCATCGGCAGTTGATGAACGGCCCAATATTTTATTACGATGCGGGTATCGTCCAAATTTTTTGATGATCTCTAAGTGTTTTATCTCAAACGCCAAACTATTCGCGTTGCCAAGCTTTTCATACAAAGCTAACGCTTGCTGGTGAATAACCATTGATTCACTATGCATAAAAGGTAAGTAAAATAAGCTCCGTTGATTTTCTGCCACTTTCATATCCATGCCTAACGCTATAGCTTCTTGCGCTAACACTAATGCCAATGAATCGCTGGCGAATGATTTAGCCGTATCGCGGTAGATATTACGCGAGAATTGGTCAAGTACAATAATCTCCGCCAAGCGCCCTTTAGGCGTATCTCGCCAGGTAAAAAGTTCGGCTTTATTCGCTGCATTATGCAAGTTGATAAAACGATGCTTAATTTCTTGGTCAAAGGTTAAATCTTTAAGCCACCACTTTTCAGGTAATATTTCATTAAACCAAAAATGCAGTACCTGGTGCGCGGTGATCATAGACATTTTTTCCTTATCATTAAAAGATGAGATAAAGTCAGTGTAGCATTAAGCTCTGCTACACCAGAGCAATTAGACTTTTTAAGACAGTAAATAACCTGAATTCGAGATAAGTAAAACAAAGCAATGGGCAAAGGTATTAGGGGCTGTTGAGCTTTCGAGATTATTTTTGCAGCAAAGATCCCCCTTGCTAAAACAAGAAAAGCCAAGGTGGGAGGCCTTGGCTTTATTAAGCTTTTTTTATCAACGTTATGTTATTTCAATAGCAAGCAATAGCGGTTGGGGACGCCTGCAGCTGGTTAGTTCACCTCCTTACTTTATTAAAACTCGTTAAATAAATAGAAAACCTTATTAACCCAATAGGCTTAAAAACCTAGTAACACGTCTATAAATTAATAATTTTGTGCTGTTTGCGCATTTTCTGACTTAGTTTTATTTGTTGCTACAGCAGTATTTTTTAGTTTAATAACCACTCGACGATCATAAAAGCTGATTTCTTTATCTACCGAGGCAACAACCGGTTGCTGCTCGCCATAAGCAAATAAATTAATTTGCTCTGCCATTACCCCTTGGTCAATCAGTGCGTTTTTAACGGCATTAATACGTGCTAATGAAAGCGCTTGGTTTAACGCTTCACTACCTTGCTTATCGGTATAGCCAGAAAGGTCTAACACTAAATGCGGTGATTGCTTAACAATGCGCGCTAAACTGATAATTTGATCTTGATAATGTGCTTTAATTTCGCTTGAGCCGGTTGAAAACTGTAAGCTCATTAATAAATTTTGTGCTTGCAATAAGCTCGCTGTTTGATAATTCTGCTCTAACGCAAGCAACTCAGCTTGGTAACGCTGCTCTGATGCTGCTATTTCTTCTTTATAACGGGCCAAAGCCATTGTATTGCTTTGCTTTTCTAATAAGTAAGCGGTCGATATGCTTTCAACTTCATCTTCTGCGTTCATATTCTTGGCAATAAGGTTACCCGCTACTCCTGTAACAAATGCGCCAATTGGCCCACCAAAAATGGCCCCAATAACCATACCTGTGCCTAAGCCAATTTCTTCTTTCAGCTGTGCTGCATCTTCTTGCTGAGTTTTTAATTTTGTTGCGCTTTCATAATCATTAGCGAAAACAGGGCTTATGGTTAAGCTTGAAATTAAAGCGGCGCTAATTAACGTTTTTTTCGAAAGATTTTTAACAACATTGTGAGTTGCTTGTGTATTTTTTGCTGTCATTGAATAAGTCATCATCTGAGTACCTCGAGTTAATAATGTGAGTGATATATCTTTACTAACTAATCACTTAATTAGCTTGTTTGTTTTGATGATGCTATTAAACCTTAACAAAACGACCACTTAAGGCCGCAAAAGTGACAATTCGCTGAGCAAATGTGGCAACATTATGGCAATTGCAATAATTAGCAGCTTAAATAGGATTAATTCGATATTATCAAGCTCATATCACCCCCCAAAGGATCAGCAATAATCATGTTAAAACGCATCGCTATCGTCGAAGATGATGCCGCAATCAGAGAAAACTATGCGGACGTTCTACGTTTACAGGGCTACCAAGTGCAAACTTATGCTGATAAAACATCTGCCATGCAAGCTTTTAACCTTCGCTTGCCTAATTTAGCGATTTTAGATATTGGCTTAGCACACGAATACGACGCCGGTTTTGAGCTATGCCAATGGCTACGATCTATGTCGACAACGCTACCGATTATATTTTTAACTGCACGCGATAGTGAAGTTGATACAGTATCTGGCCTGCGCATTGGTGCTGATGATTACCTCACCAAAGATATTAGCTTGCCGCACCTTGCTGCACGTATTGCTGCCCTTTTTCGACGCCAAGATGCACTCGGCAAACCCCAACAAGCTGATCATATGCTCACTATCGGACCATTAACCGTTGATAGTCAACGTATGAGCATTGAATGGCAAGGTCAAAGTGTAGATTTGACCATTACCGAGTTTTGGATGCTATACGCACTGGCTAAGCATCCCGGCCATGTAAAAAATCGTAGCCAATTAATGCAAGATTCCAAAATATATGTTGATGACTCCACCATTACCTCGCATATCAAACGGATACGAAAAAAATTCAGCCATATAGATAGCGAGTTTAATTGTATTGAAACGGTATATGGCATGGGCTATCGCTGGAACCAAAGCCCGGCAGCAATCACACAAGGTCGCTAAGTACAGATGAAAATGAAGTGGCGTTTTGGCTTAAGAAGTAAATTATTTCTATTATCCGGTTTTCTCTTTACCATTCCATGGTTTGGCTATCAGTACGTTTGGGAAATGGAAAAATACCTCAGATATGGCCAAGAACAGACTATTATCGGCACCGCTAGAGCCCTTGCCACTGCGATGCACGAACGTGCTAACTTGTTTAATAACCAAGCGAGCTTTTTACCTAGTGTCGAAAAAGGTAAAGACTTATACAGTTATGGTTTATCTGCCCCCATTCAGCTTGATGGTTTGAATAATGATTGGCCAGATTTCGCCAATAAAGCCCATTTTTATCAGCAAAATAATCAACTTTATCAAAAGCTATCACCCGAGCAATTATCAGTAAACTTCACCGCAGCGGTCGGCACCTATGGTAAGTATTTGTATTTATATTTCGCGGTGATCGACGACAAGGTGATTTATCGTGATAATAATGCCCGTAGTATTACCAATAATGACCATTTAGAATTAGCATTTATTAACCCTGAAGGCATTTTTAGCCGCTTTATTATCAGTAATAAAAATACCGGTTGGATTGACGCCTATCGTATTACTAACCTTGAAAATAACATTCCGGTACCGGCACGACAAATTCAGGGTCATTGGCGTGATACAACACAAGGTTACAATGTAGAAGTACGGGTACCACTGATTGAATTCAACGATAACATCGCCTTTGCTGTTCATGATGTTGATAGTCCATTAGGCACTATTCAAGCTTCTATAGGTTCGGCAGATCCAAGTTCAGCTGAAACCTTAGGGACAATATTAGTGCCCTCACCCGAAATAGAGCGCATTGTTAAAGGCATGAGCTATACCAACTCTAGTATCTGGGTGGTTGATCAACATCACCGGGTATTGGCGACAACAGGCAATATAAAACAGGCTAGCGGTGTTTGGGATAAACGTGTCAACCTCAACAATGAGCGTAGCGACAATGACGATGATAATGTTATTTATAAGGCTTGGCATATCATTGAAAGCAACGTGCTTAAACCGCTTTATGACCGAATGATCAGCCAGCCACCGCGTAATTTTATCGATCAACTCTATGATTCAGAAAACCTTACCGGTAAACATATCGAAAGCGCTTTGACAGGTAAGCCCATGTCACAATGGCGCTTAAGTACCGATCAACAAGCCGTAGTATTATCAGCAGCTTATCCAATATTTATTGATGAACATGTTAAAGGAGCGGTGATTGTTGAAGAAACAACCAATGGTATTCGCACCTTAAGAAATCAAGCACTAGAAAAACTCTTCAGTTCCATTTTGGCCATCATGCTTTTAGGGGCCTTAGCCTTTTTCTTATTTGCTTCACGTATTTCGAACCGCATCAGAACCTTAAGCAATCAAGCAGAAATGGCCATTGATGAACACGGTCGTATTAATGGCAATGTCGACACATCAAATACTAATGATGAAATTGGCGACTTATCACGAAGCTTTTCCACTGCAGTTAACCGCCTTGGTCAATATAATCATTACTTAGAGAATATGTCATCACGCTTATCACATGAATTACGCACTCCAATTGCTGTGGTGCGAACATCACTAGAAACACTCGCGATGCAACAACAAAGTATCAGTAAATTATCCCCAAATGATGACAATTTGACATCGATGATAAATCAGGAACTAACCAATGAAAACCCGTACCTGTCACGTGCTCAGCAAGGTATTGAGCGTTTAAGCTTGATCTTAACCAATATGAACGAAGCCACTCGCATAGAACAAATTCTACAAAACACAGATAAAAGTACATTCGATATTGGCTTAGTGATCAATGGTTGCATGCAGGGCTATCACCTCATTTATCCAGAGATTAATTTTGCTTTTAATGAGATAGCACTCAAAAAGCATTATGTGCTGGGTTCACCAGAGCATATAGCGCAACTATTAGATAAAGTTGTCGCCAATGCGATAGAATTTTCTGAAGATGATAACGTAGTCATTAATTTTGCTCGTGACAGTCAGCAACTTACATTAACTATCAGTAACAATGGTGAACTATTACCCGAACAAATGAATGAACAACTTTTTGACTCTATGGTATCAATCAGGCAAAAGCATAATAACGAGCAGCCTCATCTAGGTTTAGGTTTATATATTGCGCGCTTAATTTGTCAGTTCCATGGTGGGACAATAAAAGCAGTGAACAAGCTAAGCCAACAAGGTGTCGATGTGATAATCAAACTACCTTTGAGTAAATAGAGTTTATCTGGGTCAATTTAAAAAGTGCAATACTAAGATTATTTTTTTACTTTATTTATATTTAAATCAATTAGATGAGTAGCTAAGCACAAATAAACTGAACGATCGTTCAAAAACTAACTTGAACGATCGTTCATACCGCCTTATAGTACACTCATTAGTAAGGGAGTTTTCTCCTTTGCACACATATATAAAGCACTATCAGCTAAGTAAAGCTGGATTAACTATTATTGATTGGAGTAGATAAAATGAAAGAATTTAAATTACATAGCGTCGAGTCAGCACCTGAAAAAAGTAAAGCAATGTTAGCCGGCGCGGTAAAGCAAATGGGCGTTATTCCAAGTTTGTATGCGGTAATGGCTGAATCTCCAGAAATCTTGAAAGCCTACCAAGAGTTACATCAATTATTTACCGCGACTTCTTTCAATGCTGAAGAGCTAACCGTTGTATGGCAAACCATTAATGTTGAACATGAATGTCATTACTGCGTACCAGCACATACCGGTATTGCACATTCGATGAAAGTTGACCCTGCGATAACCGAAGCATTACGTAACCAAGAACCAATGCCAACGGCTAAGTTACAAGCACTTCATGACTTTACTTTGGCGATGGTGCGTGACCGTGGTGCTGTTTCACAAGAGCAAATGATGGCATTTTTTAACGCGGGTTACAGTCAAAAACAAGTATTGGAAGTCATTCTTGGCTTATCTCAAAAAGTCATTAGTAACTATGTCAACCATGTAGCAGATACACCTGTTGACTCAATGTTCAAAGAATTTGTTTGGACAAAGTAATATAAAACGTTAAGGAGTAAATAGTTATTGCCCCACTATTAATACTCATAAGGTAACAACATCATGATGATTTCACTGCTTGGTTTTATGCTGTTGAATATTGCATTAGTCCACTACTTTTATAAGCTAAAGAAGAATCAAACACCTAAGAAGGCTATTTTTCTTATATTTTCGATGCTTATCGGCTCTTTATTGTCGTTATCGGCAATAGCAACAGCATTTACCGAACCGGTATCAAACTTAAACCTCATCGTCGTGGTTATTTTAGCTTTGTTGATATGGTCTACATCGGCAATTTTTAGCTTTTTCCTCGCAACTAAAGCAACGCCAATTGGTGAAATAAAGGTTTCAGTAGGTGAACAAATTTTACCCTTTACAACAGCTAATTTTGATTATGCATCCTTGATGGGAAAAGGTATATTATTGAAGTTTTATCGCGGCTCATGGTGCCCCTATTGCTCAGCAGAATTAATCATGTTTGAACAACTAAAACCCAAACTCGCTGAGTATAATATTGAAATTTTTGCTATCTCAAATGACAGTACGGCTCAACAACAAGCCCATTGTTTACGAGATAATATTTCACATACCTTAATATCAGATGAAGATTTAGCGGTTATTCGTCAATATGGCGTTGAACATCATAAAGCACTTGCTGCCACTGCTGATGACACTATTAATATATTGGGTATTGCAATGCCTTTGCCTTGGAAAATGAAATATCGACCTATGGCTATCCCAACATCTTTGCTTATTGACGAGACAGGAAACATAATTTGGATTGATCAATCAGCAGACTATAGATTACGTGCTAGCGAAGCGGCGCTAATGTCTGCTGTTAAAAACAATTTTTCAATGAAATAATTAAGAGAATAATTTATGAATAATAAAATTAAATTAGACATCATTTCAGATGTTGTCTGCCCTTGGTGTATTGTCGGTTATAACCATTTATCGGCAGCAATTATAGAATTAGGCTTGCAAGATAAAGTGGAAATTGAATGGCAACCATTTGAGCTAAATCCAGATATGCCACCTGAAGGAGAAGAGCTTCGCGCCCATGTGGCAAGAAAGTATGGCTCATCAAAGGCCGATAGTGATCGCGCAAGAGAAAATATCACACAAGCAGGCGCGCAATATGGTTTTAAGTTCAATTATGTCGACGGCATGAAAATAGTTAATACTCTAGATGCTCATATTTTATTGGATTATGCTCACCAATTAGGTTTGCAAACAGCGCTTAAAATGCGCCTTTTCTCAGCCTTCTTTACCGAAAATAAAGATGTATCCGATCGAAACATACTTATTCAAGAAGCGGAAACAGTCGGCATTAGTGCGCAACAATCACAAACCGCATTTGCCGATGAGGAAAACAAAAGTCGAATTAAAGCGAGAATAGCACAGTGGCAAAAAATGGGGGTGAGTGGCGTGCCAACCGTGGTATTCAATCAAACCAGTGCGCTTACAGGTGCTCAACCTCAAGCAACTTTCAAGCAAGTGTTATTGGAACTTGCCGAATCTTTACCTAAATAACTGTACTTCTGAGCCATTCCGCTAACCTGCTTCACTAGATATATTAGCTAAACATGTTAGCCCATAATTGTTCGGGGTCACTGTTCATCCTTGCAAAAATAAGATCTCTAAACGCTACCACACGTGAAGAGATCATTTTTCTATCTGTCCAAACCAGATAAGCCGTCCCTTTTTGACATTCAAGGTCAGGTAAAACAGGTAAAAGTTTAGCTTGCTGAGTTAAATGTTCTAGCGCTACTTTAGGTAACACGCAAATGCCAGCATCAGCTATAGCTGCGCGAATATTAAGCCGTAAGCTATTGATAGTGTATTTCGCTTTAATAGGCACTTTTATCAATTCACCCGCTTCTTTTAATGACCAGTAAGATAAGTTGTTACTTGCCAATAAATGATGATTTATTAATTCTTTAGCATTTCTGGGCTCGCCATAACGCGCTAAATAGCTTGGTGAAGCCGCTAAAGCAAGCTCAGTTTCAAACAAGCGTCTTTGCACTAAATGGGCAGTTCTTGTTGGCACGGTTGCAATAGCTAAATCAATTTTTTCATTAATAAATTCGTCAGTATCTAAAGCAAACTGCACATGAATATTAACCTTTGGATGGGTATTCATAAACTCAATAGCAAGTGGCTGCAAAAAGAAATCGGCAAATGGCTCTGGACAAGAAATTTGAATATCACCGGTCAACTCTCCTTGGCTATTAGATAAACTCGTCCATTGTTGATCAAGCTCGGCAAAAACATGCGCAAACTTGCGATAAACTTCCTCACCAGCATTGGTTAATTGAAAGTTTTTAGCATCACGATGAAGCAGTTTTTCATTTAATTGTGTTTCTAAATGAGCAACCGATCGGGAGACCGTCGGCGCAGATATTCTGGCTTTAATACTAGCAGCAGAAAAACCGCCACATTCAACGGAAAGACAAAACCAATAAAGGTTTGTTATATGCTTGGTATTTATCAATATTATCTCTCTTAATAACTCAGCAAACAGTTTGTTTAATCATACATATTTGTATCTTTAAAGTACATATTTGTAGTTCATTATTATCTATTTTTGAATTCAATGCGAACATTTATAATAGCTTCAATAAATAGCCTAAACGGCTTAATTACTGCACGGAGATACAAATGAAAAAATTTCCAAGAAAATTTCAATATCCCCTCATGGTATCTATGGTACTTCCAACTATGTTGTTCGGTATGTCGGGCATTATGGCTTATCGTAACTTACCTGAAGGGGCTAACTTTTTTAGTGCTTGGGGCACTGCTATTGAACAAATAGTGCCATCTGCTTTGCTATTGTTAGCTGTTGTAGCGCCAACGGTAAGGTTATTCGTGACAAAAGTCTTATTACAACCAGATAAAGCCTAAACAGAATTTTACTTTCATGGCTTGTAAAATTTCAATTAAGAATAACGTTTAAGTACATGGTATGACTAAAAGACTTCATGATAACAAGGTACGCTATTGGCTTTGTAGTGATAGTTTTCAGTTAATTTTTCACTCTATTAATACCAAGTTTATGAAGTTTGTTCTCACTCAGAGCTTAGTAAAATTGGTATAAGATATCTAAGAATTAGCATCTAATAACGCTTATGGTATTTACAATAAAATAAAATGAGACATGAAAAATAGACAAATTGATTGATTGATTGATTGATTGATTGATTGATTGATTGATTGGAAGATTATGACTTATCTGCGATTAAACGCATGCTTTTTAAGATAAAACCACTATTTAAAGTGGCTTTATTAATAAACTAACAACACGCTAATAAAACACTAGAGCGCCTTGTTTAGCTGTAAAGAACGGTATTCAACGATATCTTCAATGCTCAAAACCACCATGTCATGTTTGATAGCAAATTGGCATATTTCAGGTAACCTTGCCATGGTGCCATCTTCATTGGTCAGTTCGCATAAAATTCCTTTCGAATTTAATCCTGCAAGTTTGATCAAATCTAAGGTTCCTTCTGTATGTCCTCTTCTGCCAAGAACACCTTCAGGGTCTGCAAGTAATGGAAATATATGGCCCGGAGTATTAAGATCATTTGCCGTACTATTTTGATCAGCGGCCGCTTTGACCGTTTGCATTCGATCAGCGGCTGAAACACCGGTGGTAACACCTTCTTTCGCTTCAATTGAAACGGTATAAGCTGTTTTATTACGACTGTTATTCACTGATACCATTTGTGGTAGCTTAAGTCGCTTGACATCATTTCCCTCTAATACTAAACAAACGATACCGCTACATTCACGGATCATCATCGCCATTTGTTGTTGAGTAAGATGCTGGGTTGAAAAAATAAGATCACCTTCATTTTCGCGATCTTCATCGTCTACAAGCAGTAGACCTTTACCCGATTGAAGAGCATGTATTGCAGACTCAACCCTTTGAAAGGCTGTGCCAAATTGACTAAGTAGTGACTGACTCATGGTAAAATTCCTCTTAAATTCTCAATGATAAAATTGAGTTACCAGAATCAGGGCGTAAAGAGATACAAAAAATAAATTTTCTGTGAACAAAACGATCCATTTAATGCTCAATTATATCGCGAAAAACGCATAAACTGAGTACTAAAGTAAAAGCTTGTTTTAAACTCTCTCATCCGGACTATGACCGTCGGCTCTGGAGTTACACCAGATCTGCTGACCTCTTTTTGCTAAATAAAACAATAAGAGCGCTCGCGGGCTATCTTAAAATAAATCGGAACTGACTTATGGTTAAGTTACCGCCGGTGGGGAGTTTCGCCCCGCCCTGAGATTAAAACATTATGTATGCGGTTAAATTTCCGCGAGAGAAGTTTACTGACAAATGTGTCAATACACAATTAAATGAGTAAGTTAACAACAAAAATTTTTGAATGAAGGCCTTCCTAGATGAAAGGCTTTAGTGAGATATCAAAATAAACACTTCAGATAAATAGCACTTTTATTCCGATTAAGATCAGTATTATTCCGCCGAGAAGTTCAGCTTTGCTTTCCAAGTAGCTGCCACTTCTAGCGCCAATAATAACACCGAGCCAACTAAACAGAAAAGTAACACAGCCAATAATAAAACTAGCAATAAAGGCATTAACATTTAAAACCGTTAAACTAAAACCTGCGGCCATTGCATCTATGCTTGTTGCAATCGCTAACATTAACATAACGCGATGAGTGACTTTACTGATGTCTTCCTCAATACCTTCTTGAAAAGACTCATAAATCATTTTTATGCCAATAAGTAGTAACAGTACAAAAGCGATTAAGGGCGCGTATGAATCTATCCAACCTAAAACACCGCGTCCGCCAAGGTAACCGATTAAAGGCATAACCCCTTGAAATATCCCAAAGTAAGCAGCAGACATAAAGCCTAACGATACGGTTTTTTTATTGTGTTTTGCGCCCAGACCTATGGAAACAGCAAAAGCATCCATACTTAATGCTATCGCTAAAATAACAACTTCTATCATGGATTATCCTCAACATTAAGCTCTAAAAATTACTTCATGTAACTTTTAAGAATAGTAATCACCTGTTCTATTTCATTTTGCCGTTGTTCTTGGGTAATATCATCTGCGCCTAAATGCTCCCTTAAATGATCCTCTAACACTTCTTTCATCAAGCCGTTTACAGCTCCTTTTAAAGCGGCTACTTGCTGTAAAACTGCCATGCAATCATTAGCCGCTTCTAATGAACTTTCTACAGCAACCGCCTGTCCTTTTATGCGTCTGATTCGGGCTATTAGTTTCTTTTTTCCTGCCTGAGTATGTGACATTACAATATTTCCACTTCAATTATACTAGGGGGGAGTATATACTAAATGTGTTTTTTTCAAAATAAATATTTTTTACTTAAGGAATAAAAGTAGTGAGTAACTCAAATATAAACTGGGACCACTCCCATAATTTCGGCATAGATAATGAAAAGAATACCAGTAAAGTAAAAATCGTTTTTTGGCTTACTAGCATCATTATGGTGCTTGAGATAAGCGCAGGAACATGGTCTGGCTCTATGGCATTACTTGCTGATGGCTGGCACATGGGCACACATTCAGCAGCATTTCTTATTACCATTTTTGCTTATTCATATGCTAAAAAACATGCTAATAATAAGTCCTTTAGTTTTGGCACCGGAAAGGTTAATTATCTTGGTGGTTTTGCTAGTGCTATAGCATTAGCTATTGTTGCCTTAATGATGGTTTTGGAATCTATACAGCGACTAGTTGAGCCACATAACATACAATTTAACGAAGCTATAATCGTGGCTTTTATTGGCCTTGCGGTAAATGTAATTTCCGCCTTTATTTTGCAAGATGAGCACCACCATCACCACGAAGAAAATTCAGACCATCATCATGACCATAACCTAAAAGCTGCTTATCTTCATGTTTTGGCAGACACCTTAACTTCTGTGCTCGCGATCATTGCATTATTAATCGGTAAGTATATCGGCTTGATTTGGCTTGACCCCATTATAGGAATAGTAGGAGCTGTAGTTATTTTTCATTGGTCATTTGGTCTAATTAAAGAATCAAGTACCGTACTTTTAGATAAATCTGTCGATAGCTCAATACTAGATAAAATATCGCTGGCAATGAAAGAGAAAAACACTATTATTAAAGATATCCATATATGGAAAATAGCAAATTCTCACCAAGCTGCCATTCTTTCTGTGTCATCACACGAAGCGTTAGACTTAGATGAGTACAAGCATATCCTCAAGGGATTTCTCCCCAAACTCTCTCATATTTCTATTGAGGTTGTTGACAAATAACGAGTCGTTCAAGCCTTTTACATCGCAAAATATGAATCAGCTGTATTTATACCTTGCAGCATAAATGCAGTTAATCACTTACAGAATATTGTTATGTCTAGGCTTCATAAGCAAAAAAGTAGCGCTAAATAGTAGTAAAACTTACTGTCATAAGAGCGCTTATTCAATACCAATATATTTATGTACTTGCACGGATAAGCGCCAGTTGTTTTCAATACAGGTGGTAATCGCAAGTTCAGTTGCACGTTGTTTTTGGCTGATGGGCTGTAAATAAATTTGTTTATTTTCAACTTGGTGCTGAGCGAGTAATGCTTTTAAGTCAACTACATGTTGTTCAGTTGCCACCGGGTGTTTGATTTCATTTGCGCGTTGCATCGCACTGGCTAAAATTTCATAACCACCACGCATATTCACTTTCGGTGACACCGTAACCCAACATTGTCTTGATACTCTAATTTCAAAAGTGCCGGAGGTTTCAACTTGGCAACTGTAACCTTGGGCTTCAAAATATAAACACAATTCGGTTAAATCCACCATACAAGGTTCGCCACCAGTAATGACAATATGTTTCGCTTTAAAACCTTGCTGAGCAAAGATTGTGGCAATATCATCAAGTGATAAGTTCGACCATTGCTCGGTTTCTTGCGATTTACTTAATAGTTGCTTACTACTAATTTCTAATTCAGGATGAATATCCCAAGTATGTTTAGTATCGCACCATGAGCAACCGACAGGGCAGCCTTGTAAACGGAGAAAGATTGACGGTTGGCCAGTAAAAGAGCCCTCGCCTTGCAGAGTTTCAAACAGTTCATTTATTTTATAACGTGTGGTCATTACTTTAATGCTTAGATAATTTCGAGTAGAATGCGCAAGTTTTCATTATACCTCAAGAGACCTGTAAATATGAGTAATAAAGTCGTAGTAATTTTTTCCGGTGGCATGGATTCATTCACGGTACTTAACCGCGCATTAAAAGACGGAAAAGAAGTCTATGCTTTAACCTTTGATTATGGCCAAAAGCACGTGAAAGAAATTGCCTGTGCAAGTAAAGTATGCGAACAGTTAGGTGTTGCTCATAAAGTTATTGATATTTCGGCAATTAACCAGTTATTAGCCGGTTCATCTTTAACCGATGATATCGACATTCCTGAGGGGCATTACGAAGCCGAAAGTATGAAATCAACGGTAGTGCCTAATCGTAATATGATTTTATTGTCATTAGCGGTGGGTTATGCCGTGTCGGTAAAAGCGTCACAAGTTTATTATGGCGCTCATTCGGGCGATCATGCTATTTATCCCGATTGTCGACCTGAGTTCGTGATGAAAATGAACGATGTTTGTCAAATTGCCAACTATGAAGCCGTTGAGATTTTCAGCCCATATTTAACCGATACTAAATCTGACATATTAACTGATGGCTTAAAAATGGGCCTGAGTTATGAAAATACTTGGACTTGTTACAATGGTCGAGAAAAGGCCTGTGGAAGATGTGGTGCCTGCCAAGAGCGTTTAGAAGCCTTTGCTGATAACAAAACTACCGATCCTTTAGCTTACGAATAAAGCTAATCACACAATAAAATAACTAGTGAAAAGGCCATCAATATGGCCCTTTTTGCTTTCATTATTTATCTCATAGCCTAGCAGTTATTGCATAAATAGTGTCTCGTGCAAGCGCTCAACAACCTGATTCGCATCAGCCTCTGGTACCAGAAAACACAGGTTATGGTTACTCGCGCCATGACAGATCATACGGATATTAAAGTCATTCACCTTGTCGAAAATACTGCTACCCACACCTTTCGTACCGT
Source organism: Colwellia sp. M166 (assembly GCF_024585285.1). NCBI lineage: Bacteria > Pseudomonadati > Pseudomonadota > Gammaproteobacteria > Alteromonadales > Colwelliaceae > Colwellia > Colwellia sp. M166. The sequence goes on along the minus strand of NZ_CP040755.1, from coordinate 460,123 downwards.
GAATTTTATTCCCGATCACCGCAATTAGACTTAAGCCATGTTCGACACTGACTTCACAAAGTTGTTCTAACTCTTCCACAACCGCTTGAGTTAATAAGGCTTGCGTTGAACCGTGTGGATTATCAAAAGTTAGCGCGACACTGATCTCACTAGTGGTAATTAAATCAACACTGAGTTGATGTTTTGCCAAGACAGTAAATACTTTCGCTAAAAAACCACTGGCATGTAGCATTTGTGGACTTTTTACCGTCACTAGCGTCTGCTCACGCCGCAGGGCAATTGAACGATATGTTGGACTAGACTCTACATGACGTTGAATGCGTGTACCACCGGCTTCTGGCTCTTTACTTGAACCAACGAATACCGGAATATCTTGGCGCATAGCAGGAATAAGCGTAGCAGGATGGAGGATTTTAGCGCCAAATGTTGCCATTTCAGCGGCTTCACCAAAGCTTATTTCGTTAATTGAGCGTGCTTGTTCAGTAATACGCGGATCAGTGGTAAAAATACCGACTACATCAGTCCAAATACTTAAGTTGCTGGCTTGCAATGCTTCAGCTAAAAGTGCTGCACTATAATCAGAGCCACCTCGACCTAGCGTGGTGGTGTTGCCCTGTTGATCACTACCAATAAAACCTTGAGTAACGATAATTTGGTCTGCTAATTGTGGTAAAAGCAACGCCTGAGCATTGCTCGCTAGTTGTGTTAAATCAACTTGTGCTTTGCCATAAAGATCATCAGTTTTCATCACTTGACGAACATCAAAATAATGACCATTAACACCAACGGTTTGTAATACTTGTGCAAAGATGCGCGAACTTAATTGTTCGCCAAAACTTAGAATTTGATCACTATTTTGCAAGCTAAAGGCTGTTGCTTGTTTTTCTGCGCAAATTGTTAAAGCCTTTAAAAGTTCGGCAATTTCTAGATCTAAATTTGCTTGGCAAGTTAAATGCTGTGTGATAGCAAACTGAATGTTACCAATAGCGCTAATGATTTCTTCCCGTTCAGTTTCGGCTACATTTTCTTGGCTCAATCGTACTAATTTATTGGTTACACCGGCACTTGCTGAAACAACAACGACACGATTACAGGCATCGTTTTTAATAATATGCGCGCAACGCATCATGGCTTGGTAGTCAGCGACACTGGTGCCACCAAATTTTGCAACGGTTATTTCACCAGTCCTTGCTTTACTAACGACTACTGACATGCAAGTTCTCCATGCGATTGAACATTTGAATAACAGAAATTAGCCAAAAGTATGTGGCTAGATAGATATATCACTAAAGACCGACTAATACGGCTTGTAAGATGAGATGTTAACATAAAAATTCTCCCTAATAGCGAGCTAATACTTGATAGTTGTAAAATAAATCAAATATAAAAAGCTAATAATAAACAGGAAGAGCATGACTGAGTGTAGAGCGAATAAGGTTAAAAAAACCGGAAATTCAGGCGGTACTATTCAGCCAGAAGCTCTCCACCCAAACCTAGAAAAACACTTGTGTTTCTAGCGGTGACAGCCCTAAGGATTCAGCCTTAGTGACCGAATGCGATATGCCCCATATCAACATTCTCGGCAATTGTCCCCCTCAATAACAGTCCAAGGATGGGGTCCTCATGTTACTTACCTGGCAATTGCACCTCTTCTGGTGTGAAAGTTAGTATAATTACTCATAAACATTAGATTTATAATGTTATTATAAAATAGTCGAGTAAAAATTCTAATTTTCAACTCAGCTATTAAACCCTATCTAAATTAAAATATCAACAGACTTTTAGACGTCCAAAGATTAAGTTAATTAGCTGCTGATACCGCCTCACATAATTGCTATGCTTGAACAGAAAACAACTTAAAATCAATTATTGCTTTGGAATGAATAACATGGATTTATTTTTACTGAAAAAGATTATCAGTTTTATGCTGATGCCATTGAGCATTATTTTATTACTTTTATTTATCGCTATAGTTTTTTATCGTCTGAAACCTAAACTCAGTTTTTGGTCATTATTGCTCGCCACCACACTACTATTTTTCAGTAGTTTTCCACCGTTGTCAGACACCTTAATGACACCATTAGAAGATAACTACCCTGCTTTTACTAAAAGCGTAAAGCCGGTTGATTATATTATTATTTTAGGCGGAGCTCATAGCTCTGCAGAAGGTTTACCTGCAACAAGTCAATTAAAGTCTAGTTCGCTTGAAAGATTAGTTGAGGCGGTGCGTATTTATCACTTACACCCTGAGGCACAAATAATAACCTCAGGTTATGCTAGCGATGATGAGAGTTCAAATGCAGAAAAAGTTAAACAAGCTGCCATTATATTAGGTATACCTAAACATAAAATACTGACAGAAAATTTTCCACAAGATACCGAAGAGGAAGCGCAACTTATCGCACCAAGAGTATTAAATAGAAATGTTGTGCTAGTCACTAGTGCCAGTCATTTACCTCGCGCTATGGCGTATTTCAAAAAGTATGGCGTTAACGCAATACCAGCTCCTGCAAGCCCTTCGGTGAAAAACAACGGGCAAGTAGCTTGGCCATATTACCTGCCTCATGTGAAAACACTACAACAAACCACTGGCGCTTGGTATGAAACACTAGGCCGGATCGTGCAATGGTTTAAAAGCTAACCGATATTAAATAACCGATAGCTATCTATGCGGGATTATCAATATCGATAAATTTAGCATCTACTGGCAGATGTTGATTAAAGTAATCTGCCAGTGCTTTTGCCCCGTAACGCTCGGTGGCATGATGACCCGCACAATAAAAATGAATGTCCATTTCGCGGGCAATATGCGTTGTTTGTTCAGACACTTCGCCACTTATAAAGGCATCTATGCCCTGTTCAGCAGCTAATTCAATATAGTTTTGACCACCGCCACTACACCAAGCAACCGTTTTAATTATTTTGTTTGATGGCGGTGCAATGTGCAGACAAGTACGATTAAGCTTGGTGTTAATCCGTTGCTCCAATGCTTGGGCGCTTAGCGCTTGTGAAAACTCTCCGCGCACAGCTACACTGAAGTCGTTACCTGCTTCTAGTGGTTTAACGTTTTCGATAGCAAACAATTTAGCTAATTGTGCGTTGTTACCTAGCGTTGGATGAATATCTAACGGCAAGTGATAGGCAAATAAATTAATATCATGATCTAACAAGGCCTTAATACGCTTATGTTTCATGCCTCGAATGACATAACTTTCATTCTTCCAAAAAAAGCCATGATGTACGACTAACGCATCAGCTTCTTCCACAATCGCTTGTTCAATTAACGCTTGGGTTGCGGTTACACCGGTAATAACTTTGGTTATTTTTTCACGGCCTTGGATCTGTAAGCCATTTGGACAGAAATCTTTGATCTGTTCAGGCTTTAATAAAGTGTTTAAATATTTTTCGAATTCATGAAGATGCATGGCTTAATTTTGACCTTAAATGACACGTTATTATTGAGTAATGCGTAAATATGCTCATTACTTAGTTAATTTGTTTATTTTTCTTGATGAGTTCATCGTTGGTACTTTTACCGGCTCAAAGCGCGGCCTTAGCTGCCATTTCGCTTTAATAGGCGTTAAAGGTAATACCCGCTTTTTCGCAACAATGACATAAACAGAGCCTAAGCTTGGGAAATAACGGTCAGCTAACTTACGCCAATGTTCACTGATAAGCCCAGAGCTGGTTTGTCCGGATAACGATGAGTGTAAGAATCGTCGATCGAGTTGGATTTCAAAGCCCATTAAATGTAGCCAATCTTTCACTCGCATCGGCGAGAAAAACCTTTCATTCCAAGGGCTTTGTTTACGTCGATAAGGCACAAACTTATTTAGCCCAACGAGACTAAAAGGGTTGAAGCCGGTGATCACTAAATAACCATTTGGGATCAATACTCGATTAGCTTCACGCACAACATGATGTGGATCTAATGAAAACTCTAACGCATGTGCCAGTAAACACACATCAACGCTATGCTCTTGTAGTGGTAAGTCATCTATCTCTGCAACAATATCACTGTTTTCATGCTGACTCGTTAACGTTAACTGGTGCTTGATCAGACTTTTCTCACTATCAATACCACCACTTAAGGCGCCAATTTTTAGCATATGATAGCCAAAAAATTTCGGCCACCAAGGCGCTAAGGTTTGATTTATATTAGCAACAATCAATTCACCATTAGGCAAATGTTGCCATGATATAGGATGATAGGGATGCCTAAACGCAAGTGCTGGCTTCATTATATTAAACGTAAGAAAAAATGAGTATAATCATAACTTCAGTATACTCAGGAGCCGCACATGCTGCAAAGTCAAAGCACCACTAATATGAAAGTTTCTATGATAAAGGCCTTTTCAGATAATTATATTTGGGCCATTTCATCAAATTTAGCTAACAGTATGGCCTTAGTGGATCCCGGCGATGCTGATGCTTGCATCGAGTTTATTGAGCAACAACAGCTGCAATTATCGACTATTTTAATCACCCATCATCATGCTGATCACGTTGGCGGCATTAATAAATTAGTCGCTTATTGCCAGAGTAAGCAATGGCCATTAACCATTTATGGCCCTGAAAGTGAAAATATCCCACATTGTGATATTGCGCTCAATGAAAGTCATACCGTGAAATTAGCTGATTTAGACTTTGAATTTGAGGTAATTGATCTTCCAGGGCACACCAGTGGTCATATTGCTTATTTATCACAGGATAATTTATTTTGCGGCGACACTTTGTTTTCTGGCGGTTGTGGTCGACTGTTCGAAGGCACCCCGAACCAAATGCTAAGCTCTTTGGAAAAGCTCAGCGCGCTACCTGAACGTACACACGTTTATTGCGCACATGAATACACTCTAGCCAACTTAAACTTTGCCCTCACCGTCGAGCCTTGTAATAGTGAATTAGTGCATTATTACAACCAAGTGCTGCAAAAACGTGAGCAAGACATTGCCACTATTCCAAGCTCTATTATGCTGGAAAAGAAAATCAATCCATTTTTACGCTGCGATAAAGACAGTTTAATGACCAGCGCCAGTGAATTTAGTGGTGATGAGGTTAATGATAAATTAAAAACCTTTAGCATTATTCGTGCTTGGAAAGATAATTTCTGATGCTTTTTATCGTGCAATTCTTGAATAAGCACACTAAATAAGTGACACTGACGGCAAGTAAATTTAAAAAGACACTGCATGAAGTACCTAACATTATCTATCGCAACCGTTCTACTATTGTCCGGTTGCCAATCAATTTTAAATCAAACTGACTCGAATAACCTTGAAACTAATGCAGAAAATCAAGCACTAGTGGATGTAGCCTCAGCAGCAGAAATCAATCAGGCCTTACTGATGGATGAAGCCATAGATGTTATTCACCCGATTGCTGATGGCAATATTGACCTAGGCAATGATGTTCAAGAAGACTATTTGTCTAATGATGTTTGGCAACGTATTAGAAGTAAACTTGAGTTCAGCATACCTGAAAACCCACGTGTTGCTAGTCAACGAGCCTGGTTTATAAAGCATCCCAGTTATTTAAATCGTGTCGCAAAACGTGCAGAGCCTTTTTTATATTATATAGTAGAAGCATTAGAAGCTAACGATATCCCTGTCGAAATTGCCTTACTGCCTATTGTTGAAAGTGCTTTTGATCCCTTCGCCTACTCGCATGGTCGTGCATCAGGTATGTGGCAGTTTGTACCAGACACAGGCAAACGTTTTGGTATGAAACAGAATTGGTGGTATGACGGACGACGCGATGTTGTTGCCTCAACTCAAGGTGCGATTAAGTATCTAAAGTATTTACATAAATTTTTTGACGGTGATTGGATGCTCGCCCTTGCAGCCTATAATTCTGGTGAAGGCCGTGTACAACGTGCAGTTAGAAGTAACAAAAAGAAAAATCGCCCTACTGACTTTTGGTCTTTAGACTTACCAAAAGAAACCCGTGCCTATGTGCCTAAATTATTAGCCCTAGCCGATATCGTCAAGCGTAGTGATGAATTTAAAATAAAACTGCATAAAATTGATAATAACGCAGTGCTCAGTCAAGTAGATATTGGCTCACAACTGGATTTAGCAAAAGCAGCACAATTAGCACAATTATCATTAACCGAATTGCAACGTCTTAATCCCGGCTTTAATCGTTGGGCGACAGATCCTGACGGGCCACATTACTTACTACTACCAAATCATAAAGTGGCAGCATTTCAACAAGGCTTAGCAAAACTTGCGAAAAAAGACCGTTTAGCTTGGCAACGTTACAAAATAAAAAATGGTGATAGTTTAGGCAAAATAGCACAAAAATTTAATACCGAGATTGCCTTAATAAAACAAGTTAACAATGTTAAAGGTAATCAAATTAGAGCAGGAAAATTTTTATTAATTCCTGTAGCAACAGCTTCTTTAGATAGTTATTTGTTATCACAAGACCAACGTTTAGCAAAAACACAAAATAAAGTACTTGCTGGTGAAAAACGTATTCATATTGTTAAATCCGGCGATACACTGTGGGACATTAGCCGTGCCTATAAGGTTTCAACGCGTAGCATAGCAAAGTGGAATGGTATGGCGCCAAGAGATACCATTAAGCCAGGACAAAAACTGGTTATTTGGCAAAAAGCAAGCGTGAAAAAGTTAGCTTCAAACAGTCAAAGGCCCAGCGAGCAAGCGATAATGCGTAACATTAATTATCGGGTTCGCAAAGGCGACTCTTTTGCCCGTATCGCCGATAAGTTTAATGTTTCCATTACTGATATTGAGCGCTGGAATAGTCTGAATCGTAAGAAGTATTTACAACCGGGACAAATGTTAAAGCTATCGGTAGATGTTACTAATAACATTTAACGCACTAATTATATATTTAATGCTTACCAAATCTTTGTACATTGAGTAATCATTACAAAATTAGAAATGAAAAACGCTAACTTTGTTAGCGTTTTTTTTGTCCTGAATTTGAAATTGCCTACTATTTTGAGGAGTTACCTCATAGCTTTTATTTTCTAGACTAGAACTCCATACGCATACCTAACGTTAAAGAGCGTCCCGCTTGTGGAGCGATATCTTTAATAAAGGAGGTATGATTGATAACTTCATCATCAAGTAAATTAGTTGCTCTTATGAAAAAAGTATAATCGTTGTTTTCTGTCGAAAGTTGATAATTAAAATCGACGTTCACGAGAGTATAACCATCTGTACTGGTTTCAAAATCTGCAATGTCATCTTGTTTCATATATCGAATGATATCGAGATCAATAAACCAATCATTCATTTCATACAGTATGCCTGCGCCAATTCTTAGTGGTGATATTCGCGGTAAGTCGCCTCCATTTGAAAGCTGCCCTTTTACATAATCAGCTTGGCTATGAAAGGTTATCGTCCTTGAAGCAGAATTCGATAATACCCAGTCCAATTCAAATTCCAACCCACTAAAAGTGGCATCCTCTTGAGTGAATTGGAATACTGGCAAGCCGTCTTCTACATTGCCTGTCGATTTTTCATAAATAAATTGATCAAAGCTATTATAAAAAGCGTTCAATGTGAACTTGATATCCCCTTGATGTTTACGTAGAGAAAGGTCAATGTTATTAGCACTTTCTTTTTTAAGATCAATATTTCCCAGCTCAAAAGATTGTGTTGCTAAGTGTGGACCATACGAAAGTAATTCTTCAGCATTAGGTATGCGCTGTGCGCGTGCTAAAGCTAATGAGAGAGAATATGAGGGATGGAATTTCCATAAGCCACCGATTGAAGCACTGAAGGCATTATCTGTTAATGAATTACGTAGATTGTCAGAGTTCAAGGTTTGCTTGTCGCTACGGATCCCAACTTCAACATTTACATTATTGAACGACTTTTCTTCAACTATAAATACACCTAGTGATTCCGTTGTTGATGGTGGTACAAATGCTTCTTCTCCAATCGCTGAAAAATCACGATTATTTACTTGTACCCCTAAAGCGCCCTGCCAGCCATCAAGAGGAATATGCAGCAATTCCAAACGAGCTTCGTCAGCTTTATTGGTAAAAGTTGTACCAATTTCTTCGCCTTCAAGCTCGACATGCTTATAATTATTACGACCATATCTGAACTTGATTTTTTTCACACCAGTAAAAGGTTCGAACAGAGCCCCCTTTATGTCAAATCGATCTTGTTCTACATCTAAGCGCACCAATTCATCAGCATTTTCTTCTGCTGGTAGTCCATAATTATTGTTATATTGCCCAAAAGAAACACCAATAAAGCTTTGATCTTCATTTATCCATGACAACCCTGCTGTTGCACCATCAGCGGAAATATCGCTATTACTTAGCTCATCACCTAAAGCCGAAGGTAAAGTAATATCTTCGGTTTCGCGTTTATAGCCGTCTACATGCCAAGCCCATTGACCAAAACCGCCATCAAGGCGAGCCACTGCTGCTTTTTCCTCTGAGGCAGAAGCATAACGAACTTCAGCTGCCCCCTCTAATCCATTTTCGGGTAATTTTTCTGGGATCCTATTGTCGACAACATTGATCACTCCACCGATGGCTCCACCACCATAAAGTAACGTTACAGGCCCCTTTAATATTTCAATTTGTTCAGCTAAAAGCGGTTCGCTAGATACGGCATGATCAGGGCTGGTAGATGATGCATCCAAAGTACCAAGACCATTTTGCAAAATACTAATCCGGCTTCCACTGATGCCTCGTATCACTGGTCGCCCTGCACCTGAGCCATAAGACGACACTGAAACCCCAGGCTCTTGTGCTAATGTTTCCCCTAAATTAGTACTTCTTTTATTGATTAATTCTTCCCCACTTAAAACAATGACTGGAATAGCCATGTCTAATACGTCTCTGTCACGAACGCTTGCGGTCACTTTTATAGTCTCAATATCTGAACGTTTGACTATAATAAGTGTTGTTTTATCCGAGGCAAAAGAAATATTTTTATGATTAGTGATGTAAGAATCTACTTCAACTTCAGTAGTATAATTAGTTTTATTAACAACATTAAACTGAAAGAATCCACGTTCATCGGTGGTTTTAATAATGTCATCTCCAACAATACGGACTTTTGCATTCGTTACTAGGCTGGCATTTTGAAGGACAATTTGACCTGAAAAAGTATTTACTTGGCCTGATATATTGTTACTGTTTGCTATAAAAGTAGCAAAAAGCATTAAAATAGTGATTATTTTACGCATTTTATGTTTCTCAAATTTTTCTAATTACCGTTAACCACTAAAAATTAAAATGGCATCAACTGACAGACGACTAAATAAAATTATTCTTTCGAATAAAAATAATCAGCTATCGATAAATAAGTACTGCTTTATGGTATTTAGCTGAAACTTTGAGGTGGGCCGCGTAAATAAATAAGGCGATGAGTTATTAACTCATGCAATGAAATGTTGGTAAAGCGGTAGATAAAACTCGCAGTCGTTGAGAAACTGAAGGAATTATCTGGTGCTGTATGTAAATTACTCAGAGAGGAAAGTTTATTACAGACTTTACAAACATGGACTGATTGATGTTCATCGCCATCATACTGATGGCTTAGGTAAGCAAATTGCATAAAAAGAAAACAAATCAATGCAAGCGATAGCACTAAATTTAGGTTCTTTCGAAAGTTAAAAATTTGCTTCATTTAAGTAATAAAATAATAGATATATAAAAAATGCGATATTATCACACCGACAAAAAGTGAGCAATAATCTGATCAGGGTAAAAGTATATAGCATTGCATTTAATAAGTGTTACTGTATGCAATCGTCTTGATTAAACTTCCATAAGACTAGTTAAATGGCCATTAGCTTATACTAATGGCCATACATTACAAAGCCGTGGCGTTCCTATTACTTCATTATAGCTCTGTAACACCTTGAGTTATAATGCTTTTGGTTTGTTTAACAATATCGCTTAATGCTTGTTTATCAAAGGCACTAATTTTAGGGGTATGAATATGACCAACAGGTAAACCAGCATTAAATTTATTTCTGAGCAAGATACTTCTATAGCTGATCTCATTCGACAAATAACCTCCACCAGAGCCACTGACCGAGGTTTGCTTAGTAATATCAGCTAATGCTTGCGCGTTAAAGGCGCCACCCGACAGCGTCGATACGTTGCGGTTATCGTTGACAATATAGTTACCCTCAGCCTTTTGCATTACCATTATAGGTAGGCTAAATTCGACAAATTCTGGCCCAAGTAATGGCATTGACTTTAATTTTGGCACTAACGGATTAGTTTTTGTCGCACCGGTGTGGACATTAAGGTTATCCGGTGCATTAGCGCTGCGTCTTAACGCAGGATAGCGCTCTAAATCAAAATTCTCTCTACCCATGCTAACCGTTAACACCATATCAACCAATTTATCTTGAATATAAGGGGTAAGAAGTTCTTCTATCATGCCTTGAGCAAAGTCGCGAAAGCGTACAGGTACAATTAGTACCTCAATTTCTGCCGTTTGCCCTTCAATGCTCACCACTAAGTCATCCAAAGATAACGCTATCACGCCCGACGGATTACTTTGATCTATATGGCGATCAAGAAAAAATGGGTCAAAATCGGTTAATAATATTTTCTTATTGGCTTTTTTATCGAATTTAATATCCATTTGACCTCGAGACTGTAATTCGAGTGTCCAGAGGAGTTTCTGTTGTTGGCTAGCAAATAATTTGGCAAATGCTGTTGACGAGCGTAATGCTTTACTCATTTGTCAACGCGCCCAATATAACGGCCTGTCGTCATAATCCATTGATTGATTAAAAGATTGTTTTGCATCACGCCATAACCCTGAGGCATGACGGATGGTTAATTGTGTTAACACGGTATAATTATTTGCTTTATTTAGCTGGCTTGAGAATTTTCAACCCTTGTGGTTAATCGCAATGTAACTTTGGGCATTGATTTCTGCGTTTTATCAATACGCGATTCCTCAGCTGTTAATGCCGAAAGCAAAACATCTTGTGCATGAGTAAAGAAACTCAAGCCAAGCGATACAGCGGCCATAAGCATAGTAAGTTTTTTAATTTTAAAGGTCGTTAACATAGCGGACTCTTATCAAGGTAAACGTTGGAGTTATAAAGACATTGTATCTAGTTAGATGGCTGCTAAAAGCAACTGCTCTAAACTATTAATAAATACTTTAATACGCGTATAATGCCATATTAATGTATTCAGTTTTTAAAACTAGCGCTTTATATCGGCGCAACTGGCGTTATATCAATTTACCTAAGTTGCGATAATAAAGCACAACATCCTGATATAACGCGCAGAGAAAGGGTAAATTAACAAAATAAATAATCATTTTGTTCTGCTTGCCCACAAAGTTTTTGTTTATAACTAGCACAAGTGTTGTTTAACTTATTTCGTAATGCAGAGAGAAATCCGCCATTTTGCGTAAACTTATCACTAATAATATCCGGAAGAAGTGCGATGTAAGCAGCTTCAAATACCGATTTCGGCTCTTGAAACATACCTACGTTAACATTACTCAAAGCATTATATAAACTCGTACCTGATTGCTTAGCGAAGAAATTTTGGCATGTGCTGGCACGTTGATTGACGATATTTGTTTTCTTAACTTCAGCTATTTGATCACATTGGTAGGTGTCATAAGCAACAATGGTTTTAGCAAACTTTATTTTTCCCTCTGAGGAGGCGTTAAAAGCGGATAGTCGTTTACTAATAGCTTGCCAGTTAGCAGGATCTAGATTGTTTTTTTGGGTTTTTCCGATCATCATATCGGCAACACATTGAGCTGAAGCTGCTGTAAGTGTAAAAGCATCACTTTGCAAGGCGCCAATATCAATTGTCCCGGAATATAAGGTTTGCGGATTTACGCCATATTCAAGTAATAAATTAACCTTATCTAGGCTGCCAATATAAGCCGCGTGTTGCAAGTAGCGTTGCTCAAAATTAGCACCACTGCTCGGGTGTTGCTTGAAAAAATCGAGTATTTTTTCTAATTTATCTAGTGATAAATAGATTATTCTGTGCTCTAAACGTACGACAAAGTCATCATCGTAAGCATCATTGAAGGTCATTCCACCTTTAACAAACAACGCCATCACCGCGATATCAGCACGCATAATCGCCTTACCAAACTCTTTACCGTTAAATGGTACACCTCGGTTCATTAGCTCTTTACGAGGGTTGAGACTTGTTTCTTGCTTAACATTACCCAGCATCATATTAGTCGTTGCAAGTTTTTCATTCATTGCCGTTAATTGCTTGGCAATGTCTGTATTAATACTTTTTTCAACAACCATTTTAGATTTTTCGTAATCATCTTTGTGTAGACGAACTTTGCTCCAAATAATACAATATTCTAAATCATTCCAAGACTGCTCTATAAAAGCGTTGGCGAGAAAAAGATCGGTTTGACTGTGCATATTGCTGGTAACGGTTTCATTAAGTAAATTTGCTCCTGCTTTACGTGCTAACTCACTATTTTGCAAAAAACTGTATTTTATTTTGGTACTTAACGATGTTGCCAACTCACTTCTTGCATTGATATGACTGGCCTTTCTCGCTTGTATATAGGAGAGGTTTTTAGCTTCAGCAACTCCATAAGCATAATAATATTCCTCTGATTCTGGCACTGGCGTTTGTATCCACGCTGGCGCTATTCCGCTATCCGACAAACTACAGCTTGCTGTTATTGAACTTTTATTACTCTCAGTAGATACACAGCCCAAAGTGATTAATGCTGCAAATAAAATAATTAATTTTTTCATAACTTCCTAATTAGAAATGGTAGACCACACAATAAAACAGCTATCGATATTGGATATTGCGCTATTTAGATAGATAAAATGTTATTGTCAAAACACTAGAATATTGAATTATTTATGGTTTTTATCATTAAAAAAGGTTTATGTCTGCTTTTTAATAATAAATAAATATTTCAATTCTTATCGAATCAAGCGATATAAAAATAATTATCAAGTTATTTTATATTAATAACCTACAGCCTTATTGTAGGTGTAAGGATATATTTAAACTGTCTTATGCTTTGCTGTATCCCCTACCATTTAGCAATGCATAAAACCAAACAATAAAAATTTTTTTCATTTTAAATCAATAACTAATATAACGGTATCAATTTACTTAAAATTTAGAGTAAAAATTCTATTGATTTTTTATCAAATGCTGTCAAAGTGTCTAGACAGCAATTTTGCTGAGCGATACTTTCAAGAAGCCTATTTTCCTGAGATCAGCGCGCATATTTCTCTTGGGTATAACACCTCGGCGTAATAACCACACAATTTGTCATTTTTTAAATATAAAGGGGTAGCACTTCAATGTGTTCGATATTTTGTATATTAGATATTAAAACGGGTGCTGACGCACTACGTCCAAAAGCTTTAGAATATTCACGCTTACTTCGTCATCGTGGTCCAGATTGGTCTGGCATCTACAACAATGAACATGCAATTTTAGTCCATGAACGTCTATCAATCGTCGACACTGAACATGGTGCTCAACCACTATATAGCAGCGATAGAAAACTCGTTTTAGCCGTTAATGGCGAAATATATAATCACAAAATATTGTCGAGCCAACACACACCTGACTATGACTTTCAAACGGCATCAGATTGCGAAATCATTATTCCGATGTATGAAAAATTTGGTCGTGATTTTGTCGATAAACTCCAAGGCATGTTTGCTTTTTGTTTATACAACGAACGCGATAATAGCTACCTAATTGCTCGTGATCACATGGGGATTATTCCGCTATATACCGGTTATGATGATGAAGGTAACTTTTATGTTGCCTCAGAAATGAAAGCCTTAATGCCAATATGCAAAACCGTGGCAGAATTTCCTCCTGGCCATATATTGGATAGTCGAGTTGGCAAGCTTGAAAAGTATTATCAGCGTAACTGGCAAAAATATTCAGCAATTAAAGATAACAACACCAGCAAAGAAAAACTACGTGAAGCATTAGAAGATTCAGTGAAAAGCCATTTAATGACTGACGTGCCTTATGGTGTGTTACTTTCAGGTGGTTTGGACTCTTCATTAATTTCCGCTATCACCCAGAAATTCGCGGCTAGACGTATTGAAGAGAACGATTTGTCTGAAGCGTGGTGGCCAAAAGTGCATTCTTTTGCTTGTGGCTTAGCGGGTTCACCGGATTTAATCGCCGCGCAAACCGTTGCTGATAGCATAGGAACCATACATCACAGTGTCGTATTTACTGAGCAAGAAGGTATTGATGCCTTAAGAGAAGTGATTTATCACTTAGAGACTTATGATGTAACCACCATTCGTGCCTCTACCCCGATGTATTTAATGGCGCGTAAAATTAAAGCCATGGGGATTAAAATGGTGCTTTCTGGTGAAGGTGCGGATGAAATATTCGGCGGATATTTATATTTTCATAAAGCACCAAACTCTCAAGAATTTCATGAAGAGCTACTGCGTAAACTTGAGCGTTTACATAAGTTTGATTGCCTTCGTGCAAACAAATCTATGTCCGCTTGGGGCATTGAAGCACGCGTCCCCTTTTTAGATAAAAACTTTATGGATGTTGCTATGCGCATCAACCCAGAAGATAAAATGTGCGGCAACGGCAAAATGGAAAAAGCCATTTTACGTGAGTCATTTGAAGGTTATTTACCTAAAGAAATATTATGGCGTCAAAAAGAGCAATTTTCTGATGGTGTAGGTTACTCTTGGATTGATGGGTTAAAAAGCTATGTAGAATCACAAGTGAGTGATCAACAACTTGCCAGTGCCAGTTTCAAATTTCCGGTGAATACACCAGATAGTAAAGAAGCTTATTTTTATCGCTGTATTTTTGAAGAGAAGTTCCCATTAGCCACTGCAGCTGATTGTGTTATCGGCGGAAAATCTGTTGCTTGTAGTACGCAGGAAGCATTAGCTTGGGATGAAAGCTTTCAAAACAATGCCGATCCTTCTGGGCGAGCGGTATTAAGTGTTCATAATGAGAGTTACTAGCAGTAGGTAGATAACGTTTGTTAGTAACACAAATAAAAACCGACGAATATGTCGGTTTTTTTGTACATATTTTACTAAATATTATACAGTTACTGGTAACTGTTATTTATACATATTTACTTAGATTAGTTACGGAAATATGTATTCGCCATTGTTAGTAGGACACGCTCTTGTCAAACCGTGAAGAACCTGAAATTCCAACCATTACCATAGATCGAGATCAAGTTAAAACAACTCGAGAATCTTCGATCAAAATACAGAAAAAAGCGGCTCCTCAAGCAGCTGATAATGAAGCGAAGCCGACTTCTTTATTGCGATCACTACTAATACTTATGCCATACCTTGCGTTAGCGGGTACTGGTTGGTATTTTTATCAACAGCAGCAAACGGTCAATCAAGCACTGAGCCACAGTGTTGAAAGAATTCAGCAACTAGAAAACCAGTTGTCTGCTACCGGTGAAGAAATGGGTGAGTCAACCGTAGCGTTAAAAGTGAAACTAGAAGCAGTAAGTGAGAAAACTGAATTATTACTATCAGAAATGGATAAGCTATGGGCTTCAGCATGGCGTAGAAATCAAACTGAAATTAAAGCACTAAATTCACAAAGTCAAAAAATAGTACAGCAACAAACTAAAAACACTGCTGCTGTTAATCAGCAAAGTAACGAAATTAATTTATTGGCAGATAAAGTAACCGCGACAGAGTTTTCAATTAACGCGGTTACTGAACAAATGATTGCGGCAAATAGCTTAAAAGACGATATTAAAAAGCTCTCATCTGCGCTTAACACCTTAGACGCTGATGCCAAAAGTCGCGATAAACAACAAATGTTTACCGCAACTAGCATTAATGAGTTTGATACCAGTTTACGCTTATTGATAGAGCGTATTGAACGTATAGAAGCTAGAATACCTAAGCAACAGGCTTCATCGAGTCCTTAAGTTATATTTAATTCAAGCACTATAATAACCTCGACATTAGCCCATACAAGCTAAACAAGAAGTCACTCTTAGTAGAGTGACTTTTTTATAGCTAAAATAACCATCAGGTTAAAAAGATAAATTTCGCTATAAATAACACCGTCAGAGCCCAGACACCTTTGGATACTTGCTGAGATTTACCCGCGCCAAGCTTAAGTACCGTATAAGTAATAAAACCAAAGGCGATGCCATTAGCAATAGAGAAAGTGAACGCCATCATCACCGTCGTACAAACGGCTGGAGCATATTCCGTTAAATCTTCCCAATCTAAGCCTTTTAAAGAGCTCATCATCAGCATGGCAACATAAATCAGTGCGCCATCAACAGCAAAGCCAGGTAGCATTTGCGCTAACGGCAGAAAAAACATCCCAACAACGAATAGCAAGCCTATAGTAACAGCTGTTAAACCAGTGCGGCCACCAACAGCAACCCCTGCGGCGGACTCAACATATGAAGTTACTGGTGGACAACCAAAGCCGGTGCCAATAACAGAAGCAATAGAGTCTGCTTTCAATGACTTACTTAAGCCTTGAATTTTACCATTTTTATCTTGCAAGTTAGCGCGTTCTGCAACGCCCATTAAGGTGCCTGCGGTATCAAAAATATTCACAAATAAGAAAGTGACAATAACGGGGATCAAAGCGACTTGGAATGCACCGGCAATATCAGCTTGCCATAAAATAGGCGTCAATGCGGAAAAATCTGGTACAGCTAACATGCCATTGTAACTAACAAAGCCAGAAGCAGGTGCAAAAGATTTAGCGGCTTCAGCAACCACAAAAAAGTCAGCCGGTAATAGCCAAGTCATTATAAAAGCAATTAAAGTTGTGATTGCAATACCAATGATAACTGCACCAAAAACTTTCCGATAACTTAAAATAGTGATCAATAAGAAACTCAAAAAGCCCAAGGCTGGCGCTTCTGGGCCAAATGCACCAAAGCCAAAATGGGTTAAATCCGCAATAGCAACAACATTATCAGCATCAGGTATAACAATGCCGGTAAAACGTAAACCAATAAAGCCCAAAAATAACCCCACTCCAGCTGTCATAGCAAGCCTTAGGCTCATGGGTATACTATCAAGCATCCATTCTCTTAGCCGAGTAACGCTCATTAAAACAAAAATAACACCGGACAGAAAAACAGCGCCTAAGGCAATTTCCCAACTATAGCCCATTGCACCGACGACAGAGAAAGTAAAAAATGCATTTAACCCCATACCAGGAGCCAGTCCGACAGGCCAATTAGCATAAAGCCCCATCAGAATAGTAGCGACAGCCGCACCTAAACAAGTCGCCAAAAATAAGCCATCAAACGGCATACCTGTTTTCGACATAATGATAGGATTCAAAAACATAATATAAGACATGGTGACAAAGGTTGTCAGGCCAGCCATAAGCTCGATTTTTATCGTTGTATTATGTGCAGATAATTTAAAGAAACGCTCTAAAAATCCTAAACCCATGATGTTTTCACCTTGATTTTTGCTCGCTTTTTCATCCATTACGGCAGCTCTCTTGTTGTTGATAAATAATATTAATTTATGTTATTTTTGTATTTAACAATTTACTAGTTTAGCACTATAAATGTATAAATATTATCATGCACTTTATTCATTCATTTAATTGCATCTGCTTTATTTTTTGTTCGTTTTTTAAGTTTTTACTTGCTCATATACTTATACTAAACACAGAAAACCTGACAAAAGTGTCAAGTAATTAGTTTTTATTATATAATTACACCTTAGTTCTGTAGCCTGCTATACCGTAGACATGCTAGTAATTTTCTTTTGGCATTTACATAAAAAATGCCCTTAATCAGGTTTCACTTAGGTCGTTATGCTTTCCTTATCACATTTTAATCAACAAACCATTAAGGGCGACATTTTTGGTGCCCTAACATCCACTATTGTTGCTCTGCCTTTTGCTTTAGCTTTCGGTGTAACTTCAGGTGCTGGTGCTAGCGCCGGTATATATTGTGCGATTATAACCGGCTTATTTGCCTCGATATTCGGTGGTACGAATCAACAAATATCAGGTCCTAACACCGGCTTAACTATCGCCATGGTGGCAATATTAACCAGCTTTGTTTCACAAACACCTGAGCATGGCGTAGCACTCGCCTTTACCGTTGTTAGCCTAGCGGGGGTGTTTCAAATGCTGTTTGGTTTTTTTAAGCTAGGTAAATATTTTACGTTAATATCATACCCTGTGATATCGGGCTTTACCTCCGGCATTGGCGTGCTGATCATTTTATCTCAAATTGAGCCATTGTTTGGCGCGACATTGGCCGATTTATCCTTATCGTTTAGCGTAATGAACACAGCAAACACATTCGTTGGGCTAGCCTGTTTACTGGTGCTATTTTTATGGCCACAAAAATATAGCCGAATAGTACCTGCCAGTATTATTGTTGTGCTAGGTGCAACCTTCTTTTATCTATTTTCTGGCGCTGAGATGCCTGTTGTTGGAGCTATTTCGAACGAACTGCCCTCTTTCACGCTTCCAACATGGGATAACAACTTAGCCGGAGAAATAATTCAATCAGCTTTACTTATTGCCACATTAAGTACATTAGATTCCCTGATGACCTCACTTACGGTAGATAGTATTAGCAATGATTTACACGATTCTGATCAAGAGCTTGTTGGTCAAGGTATAGGAAATATCATCGCGGGCTTATTTGGCGCTTTACCGGGTGGTGGTGCAACCATGCGTACTGTGACCAATTTACGGGCCGGGGGCACAACACCTTTATCGGGTATTTTGCATGCCCTTTTTATTCTCGCCATTGTTTTATGGGCAGGCGAATATACTGCCTATATCCCTGTTGCTGTGCTAGCCGCAATACTAACCCATGTAGGACTTAATATTATTGACTGGAATTTTCTTAAACGCGTACATCAAATCCCACTATTTAGTGTCAGCTTAATGCTCACAACAATGGTGATGGCGATTGTGTTTGATTTAATTACCGCTGTATTAGTCGGTACTTTTGTCGCTAATTTAGTCACAATACGACGCCTATCAGAAATTCAATTAGACAATATTAAATGGTTTACCGCCCAAGATGAGCAACATTTATCAAGCATAGAAAGAGACTTACTAACAACGTTGGATGACAAAGTACTGTTACTGAGTATTTCAGGGCCTATCGGATTTGGAGTAGCGCGAGGTTTAAAGCAAAGTGTCTCAAAGGTCGATGAAAACAAAACCCTGTTGATAGATTTAACTGATGCTCGTTTTGTGGGTATTACCAGTACCATCGTCATTGAAGAAATTATCATGAACTATCAAAACCAAGGAAAAAAAGTTCTCTTATCCTGTATTTGTAAACGTGTACGTGATGACTTTAATAAACTTAATTTATTTAACAAAATATCAAGTGAACACGTTTTTGCAACCAGAATTGCAGCGCTAAATTACTTAAAACAAACCTTAGTAAAATAAAATGATAACCAGATAAATTTAATCCGGATTATGCCCAATACGAAGGTCACTAAAAAATATTTAGTGACCTGGTCATGACAAGCAGAGCAGTTGAATAAACCTTAACTAAGTTATTTATGAAAACCTTCATTTTATTAATTTGATAAAACATCGTTAATATCAAAACCTCCCTTCTAACTTATTTAACACGCATAGTTTTCAAACCTGCTAAGGGTATTTTTAGGTAAGCTTTAATTAATCCCCTGTTCTTAAAATAACTGAAGTCAAAATTTACTTGTCATATTTTATGCTTTATCTAGAGCTTGGCTAACATCCGCAATAATATCGTCGATATGTTCGATACCTACCGATATTCTGATCAAATCAGCGCTAACCCCAGCAGAAGCCAATTCTTTAGCATTCAATTGTCGATGTGTGGTCGATGCTGGGTGACAGGCTAATGATTTAGCATCGCCTATATTCACTAAGCGTAAAATCATCTCCAGTGCATCTATAAACTTTGCACAAGCTTCAATGCCACCATCAACACCGAAACTAATAATGCCAGAGGCTTTACCGCTGGTTATTTTTTTACAATTGTTAAAATAAGGACTGTCAGGTAAAGCGGCATAGTTTACCCATTTTACTTTTTCATGTTGTTGCAGATAGGTGGCAAGCTTTTCTGCATTTTCGCAATGGCGGTCCATACGTAAGCCTAGTGTTTCAAGACCTTGTAGAATTTGAAAAGCATTCATTGGCGATAATGCTGCACCGGTATTACGCAAGGGTACAACACGACAGCGGCCTATATAAGCTGCGGCACCTAAAGCTTGTGTATAAATTACATTATGGTATGAAGGGTCTGGTTCATTTAAAACAGCAAAACGTGCTTTATTAGCTATCCAATCAAATTTTCCAGAATCGATAATCACCCCACCAATCGACGTACCATGACCTCCAATATATTTGGTCAACGAATGCACAACAATATCAGCGCCTAATTCAAATGGTCGGCATAAATAAGGCGTTGCAACGGTATTATCAACAATTAACGGTACACCATGTTTATGAGCAATCTCTGCTAAGCGCGCAATATCAACAACATTACCCGCGGGATTACCAATAGACTCACAAAAAACTGCTTTCGTTTTATCATCAATCGCTTGCTCAAAACCTTGATAATCATCATACGAGACCATTCGGGCTTCAACACCTTGCCTTGGTAACGTGTGAGCAAACAAATTATAAGTGCCTCCATATAATTCACTGGTACTCACAATATTATCTCCCACTTCACAGAGGCATTGAATAGCATACGTGATCGCCGCCATACCGGAAGCGACACATAACGCGCCAATGCCCCCTTCCATCGCTGCTAACCGCTTTTCCAATACATCAGTGGTAGGGTTCATAATACGGGTATAAATATTACCTGGGACTTTAAGATCAAATAAATCAGCACCATGCTGAGTATTATCAAAGGTATAGGATGTTGTTTGATAAATTGGCACTGCGGCAGATTTAGTGGTCTCTTCCGACTTGTAACCTTCATGTAAAGCAATTGATTCTAGTTTCATCCGACTTCTCTTCTCAGTAGTAACTTAATGGCAGCCCCCGCAAAAGCGGGTAGCAATCGTTGGCGTAAACAGTTTAAGTTAAAGATAAGCTAATGATGACATTAGAAATAACTCGCTATTTATAACCTAGGGTTAATATATAACTGAAAATTAAATTTTTATAGTGCTTTTTTTTGTTCACTCGTAATTTCGAATGCAAAAAAGATAATAGTGCCTATCAAAAACTGAAAAACAAAAGTTAAAAATGCGATTAAATGTTATCTATCTTTGCACAAATTTCTCTCGTCACAGCTGAAAGAAGCCATGGCTATAAATTAACAGCGATCACTGGCGATTTTGTTTCGACAATAAAACGTTGAGATTATTGTGGTGATGGTTCGGGTATATCGAAGATAAATACTTAGTATTACGAGGTTGAATATAGCGTTGAATAACATGATTTGTTATAAACTGTCGGATAAAATCAACACAAGTGCAGCCAGCTAATATTATTGATAAAACTGGCCATTATGCTTTAACTAGCCTCCAATATGACGACCTTGAGGATCATGGTGAGTCCAATGCACTACACCACCTTTATTATTCCATTCATACTCACCATAAAACTCAATAATATCGCCGGTTGAAATTGAATTAATTTTTGATGCTAAATCAATATGATAAGCGATTAAAATAGTGTTGTTTGAGGCGAGTCTAAGAATGAACTTCTGGTGACGTGAACCTTAATTATCATCTATTAATAGGCGAATAACCCTACCCGAACCTTTAACTTGTACATTGCTTGTGCGACTTTCAATTGCTTGCTTTAGGGATATCGCATTGGCAATGGATGGTCATTGTCATAAAACAGCACCGACGAGCAACATGAAAAATAATTGTTTTTTCATCAGACGAACCTTAGTCCGTTTCGGTTCTCAACAAGACAAATAAGTAGACTAAAAAATGGTTAGTCGACTTATCAAAGGTAAAGTCATGCCATGATTTAAGTTATAAAATCACCAAGACTCAATGGATAACATTGGCCATTTTGCTTGCCAGTCCATCGATTTTTTTTCATAAATCACTCGATTTACCAGGACTTTATTTGGCCTAACCCGTAGCGAAAACATATCTTGAAAGCCATAAGGTGCAATAAATTCTAATCGGCCATTTTTAATTCTCATCGCCATACAAGCACCAATCACTGGCCATGTGGATACCGACTCCTGAACACTAAAGTATTCAGCTTTAGGGATGCCAAAACGCTTTTCATACCATAAGTGTATTCTAGCTATATTCTTGACATCAAATGGAATTTTAGTCGTTGTAAAGGTTTTATTAAGCGCCGTTATGTAGTGGTTTTCAGCTTGCCAAGTTAAATTTTGATCATCCCAATACAAAATATCAATATCTTTTATATAAGTATTTAGCGCAAAGCCATGCATCACATTCCAGACATTTTGAAATATAACACCTGCTCCAAGCCATGCATCAGGTAGCTTACTGATCTCATTTAATATTTGAGGAATATGATCTATTGTCATCACAAACTCTGATAACAATTCAATTTGTTCATTAAGGGATAAGTGTTGCCCCTGTAATAATCGTGTTTGCATACTCAGGTTTACCTACTAATTTAAATCATCATGAGCAGTAAACCTAACAACATATACACTCACTCTTGACCGAATAAGGTAATGATGCACGGCCTTTAACACATTTGCTCTCACGAATGAGCGTTGCTCAGATGAGCTAATGTAATAGCCAAGCATATTCTATAATTTAACGCCTTAAAGGTCATTATGCTCAACAAATTCAGGTTGCTTTGCCAATAAAACTAAAAGCAAAGTCGCTATAGGTCCCATAAACAGAGACAATACAAACCACAGCAAGCCTCTGCGATTTTTACTTTGCGCTAAACCTGCATTAAGTAAAGCCAGCGTTCCGACCCCAACAAAGAATTGTCCGCCTTGAACAATCAACTCACTTCCTGTCATATTTTTTCCTTAATGTCTGCTTTATGTAAATTATTAACTGCTCTATTAAAGCTGTACTATTAAGCAATGAAAGAATAAATCCCCAACATTAATAGCTTAAGGGCTAAGTACGATTGATAGACCAGTATTTTGGTATTAGGTAGATATTAACTTGCCTTTATAATGTGACTAAAATGCGATAAAAAATAGAGAACTCATAAAAATTCAATTACTTACTCTATTTCTTACGCAAAGAAGCATTTAACATCATTGAATTTTGTTCGCTAAAACCAGGTTCTACAAATCTCTCAGGACAAGTACATAACTCTGTTGCCAATGCTGCATTACCTAATGCGGCTAGCACACAAGCTATGGCAAATTGTTCGTCCGGGCATGTTGAAATATTATTCATCGAAGTGTTTAAGGTGTATGAGTCGCCAGACTTAACAAAAATGCTTTTCATACGCCGCGCATCATAACCATATTGCGTTAATATAAGCGCTAGTTCAGCCCATGATTTTTTGCCAAAACCGTAAAAAAAACTCATCATATATCCTAAAATAAAACAGCATAATCAATCGCTAAGCAAAAGCTCTTAAGCACGTGTGCGACGGGAAAGTGCTTTTTTGTATCGATATTCACATAAATACCACATTGACACGCCAAACAGTAACCCTGCTAACAACCAAGTAATAACATGAATGATAGCGGCGGTTAGCGTAAAGCCCGCTGAAAATGGCTTACTGATAAATGCCATAATAATTAGCATAGGTAAGCCATACGACAAAATACCATTGACGAGAAAGAAACGATATTTACCTTTTTCTCGTAGCGCTTTCCAAGCATTAAATTGCTTTGTATTCATCTAAAAATTTCCAACATTGAATATTAATTTAAAGGATTAGTCATAGTTTAATAAAATTTTTACTCAACGCGACTAGATAAAAATTATTGAATACCACAACCTTTGAGAATAATTTTTGTCAGTGAACTCACCACAGCGTCGAAATCATCATCACTCATTGCCTCTTTATCCAATGCAGCGACAACTTGTACGTTAAAGTCAGCATAATGCTGCGTTGAGCTCCAGATTAAAAATAGTAAATGATGAGGGTTAACATCGTCTATCAAACCTTGCTTTATCCAAGTTTCGATAACATTAACTTTACTTTGCAACCAAATTTTAAAATCACTGTGTAGATATTCATTTAATACGGGGGCACCATGAATCAACTCGCTGGCAAATATTCTGGAAGCATCAGGATCGTCTTTAGCATGCATCACTTTTGCCCTAATATAGTCGCTAAGTACTTGTTTAGGTTCTTTATCAGCGGTTAGCGTATCATAATCATCATTCCATACCGCAATGATGCTACTGAGTAATTGCTGATACAAGTCTGTTTTATCTTTAAAATAATAATGAATATTAGCGCGAGCAATATTGGCCCGTTCAGCAATACGTTTAATTGACGCACCTTTGAAGCCATAAGTAACAAACTCTTTCTTTGCCGCATTGAAGATAATTGCTTTATTCTTTTGTCGAATACTCCCTTCAGATACTTTTTCTTTCGCCACAAAAACTCCGATTAAAAGATAAAAATCAAGAAATTAGAATAAAAATTCAAATACCTTTAATTAAATAGATTATTAAATAGCAAAATAGTCATATTTTCAACCATCGACGCTAAGTAAACGACATTTAACTTAACTATTTTTGATCTACTTTCGCTAACCAGCGAGCTAATTGGCCACGCTCTTGTGACGTCATGCCGGTTTTATTCATGAAAGGCATATCTTTAGCGTCAATTACTCGTGCTTTAATGCGTGGAGCCCATTGCTTTATCGTCGCTATATTTGAAAAAACAAGCCCTGTCGGTGCTATGGTGAAAACAGCATCGCTAGGCTTTTCTGAGTGGCAAGAGTTGCAACGTTGTTCAATAATTTGGCTCACCTGTTTATCTGTGACCACTTGCTGTTGCTGTTCTGTCGTTAAGTCAATCGAGCGTGGCGCAATAGCACAGGCCAACACTATGGTGGCTAACACAGAGGCCACTAATATTAACGGTTTTTGTTTACCAAAGTGACGTAAGACAAAGTATTGTCGGACGGCAGCAGTAATTAAAACAATCGCCATTAACACCAACCAATTAGCACTATGATTAAAGGTCATTGGATAATGATTTGAAATCATAATAAACAAAATAGGCAAGGTAGTATAAGTGTTATGCGTTGAGCGTACTTTCGCGTTTAAACCATAGGCAGGATCTGGGGCAGTACCCGCTTCAACAGCTTTAACTAAAGCTCGTTGTGATGGCATAATACCAAAAAAAACATTACCAGCCATTATGGTGCCAATAATCGCGCCCATATGCATGTAAGCGCCACGCGCGCTGAATATTTGCGTTAAACCATAAGATAACGCCGTACCAACTAGCAGTAAAATAATGCCTAAAATAATGCCATGACTTCTCAGTTTAGTGCGCACTAATACTTCATATATACCCACACCAATAACGATTGAACCAATGCCCAATAAAACAGCTTGTAATTGGGTTAAATCAGCAACACGCTTATCAATCAGATAAGTTTCAGCGCCAAGATAAAACATTAACGATAATAATAAAAATCCGGTGATCCACGTTGTATAAGCTTCCCACTTAAACCAGTGTAAAGTGCTAGGTATTTTCGGTGGTGCAAGCTTATATTTTGCCACTTCATAAAAGCCGCCCCCGTGAATCGCCCAAAGATCGCCACCAATCCCCTTTTCGGCTTTTTCTTGTGGTGGCGTTTGTAAATGATTATCTAACCAAACAAAATAGAAAGATGCTCCTATCCATGCAATACCCGTAATAAGGTGAGCAAAGCGAATTACCAAATTTAGCCATTCATTAAGATACGGATCCATAATTTCCCTTAGTATAAAAAATCATTATTTTTATTATGTTTTTTCGTGTTATTGGGTTCAATATTAACTAATCGCACTACCTTTGATTACCCAGTGAGTTTAGAAATGCTGGCTATTCATTTTGCTTCACCAGTGACTCTTTCACCCATAATATGCGTCGCTTTTACATGACGCTCATCACCTAGCATACTTAAAATAAATAATTTTTCTGATAACGTTGTACAGTGCTGCATGCGTCTGGCCATCAAGGGCGTAGCATGATAATCAAGTAAAACAAAATCGGCTTCTGCGCCTCGAACAAAATTACCTATCGTGCCTTCAAGGTCTAACGCACGTGCGCCACCTAATGTTGCTAAATAAAGTGATTGAAATGGGCTGAGTTTTTCTTGGCGTAGTTGTTGTGTTTTATAGCCTTCGTTAATGGTACTTAACATTGAGAATGTTGTACCAGCACCAATGTCGCTACCTAAACCAACATTAACATCGAACTTTTGTGCTTGTTGTAAATTAAATAAGCCACTGCCTAAAAATAAATTAGAGCTTGGGCAAAAAGCAATGGCAGAATTAGTTTCACCTAAACGCTGACATTCTTCATCATGTAAATGCACACCATGAGCAAAAACACTACGGCGACCCAGCAATTTACTCTTATCATAGACATCTAAATAACCAGTGCTGTCAGGAAAAAGCGCTTTTACCCAAGCAATTTCAGCTTTGTTTTCACTTAAATGCGTATGCAAATAGACGCTTGGATGTTCAGCCAGCAATTGCCCTGCTTTATTAAGTTGTTCTGTTGAACAAGTTGGCGCAAATCGCGGCGTAATCGCATATTGTAAACGATCAGTATTATGCCACTTTTCTATTAACGCTTTGCTGTCGTCATAACCTGTTTGCGCAGTATCTGATAAATAGTCAGGGCAGTTTTGATCCATTAACACTTTACCGCAAATCATGCGTAATTTTTTCTGTTGGGCAACGGTAAAAAACGCATCAACTGATGCTTTATGAACCGTACCAAAAACTAAAGCCGTTGTGGTACCTGCTTCGAGTAGTTGACTTAAAAAGAATTCAGCAACATTTTTACCGTGTTCTAGATCAGAGAATTGACGTTCAAATGGGAAAGTATAGTTCTCCAACCATTCTAGTAACTGCTCACCATAAGAGGCGATCATTTCTGTTTGCGGATAATGCACATGGGTATCAATAAAGCCAGGCATCATTAAGCCACTTTTATAGTGGGTAACGTCAATACTTTCATCAAGTGTTGGAAGCAGTTCATTTGCCTCGCCAATGCTTTCAATCAGGCCATCTTTGATGATCATAAGCCCATCTTCGAAATACTGATAACTTTCTTGTAGTGCAACTTTTGCTGGATCGGCTAAAAAATGAAGCAGCTCACCACGATATACTCTTAACATGCTTTTTACCTTATTTACCTATCGACAATACTTTATAATTTGCCAACGATAGTCATTATTTAATTGTCAGTGTTAACTGACCTACATTGATTTGTCTTAACTTGTCGCGATCACTAACGAACCATCCAACGTAACAACATCACAATTATCACCTTCGCCGCCTCGATCAATGACTAAAAAATCACTTTCACCGCCTAGCGCCAAACAAAAGTGATGCCAAGTGCCTTTATGGTAATTCACACCTTGGTTAGATTGAGCAATAAACACTTGCAACTGACTAACATCAAAGTCGCCCTTCGGCGCAACCACCACTAAATAAGGCTTAGCACCCATTGGAATAAATGCTTGGCTCCCCTTAGGATGGCGCTCCATCATTTTAATCGCAATCGGTTGTGGCAGCGGTGTCGAACGAAAGATATTAATTAACGCGCGGCCACCTTGATCATTAACGTCTACCTCAGCTAAATCATGATAACGTTGGGTATAGCCGTCATTAATGGCAATTTTATGATTATCGTCATGCGCTTCTATCACATCGCCAAAAGCACTAAAAGCTTGACTTGTTAATGCTTTTGGGGTGATCGTCTTTATCTTATTATTCATCACTACTTCCAAGTACTAACGTTAACTGCCACGATAAGTCGAATAGCCAAACGCAGTTAATAACAATGGAATATGATAATGCTTGCCACTGCCATCTAATTCAAAAACGATATCAACATAAGGGTAAAAACCTTGTTCATTATTGGCAGCAAAATAAGTCTTAGTGGCAAAGTGCATACGATAAATTCCCGCAGCGAGTACAATATCATCTGCGAGTAAACCGGCAATGCGACCATCGGTATTTGTTATACCTGACGCCAATTTATGCCAACCGTTGCTAGTTTGAGCAAATAAGGTAATTGGCAAGTTTGGTGCAGGTAAACCGCGAGTGGTATCAAGTACATGGGTGGTTATTTGGCTCATAGTAACTTCTCTAATCGTAGGTGAAATATTTTCTGCTGCTCTTGCGCTGCAATAATCAACTCTGTCGCCCTATCATTGGGTAATCGTGCTTGTAATAGCGCTAACATTTGCTCAGCGCTTTTACCGGTTGCACAAACAATAAAAATAAAGCCAAATTTTGCCAAATAATCGGCATTACCTTGTGCTAACGCTGTAATGACTTGTTCTGTCGCATTATTGACCGAGCGTTGTTCACCACTAGCAAGGGCTTTAGTATTGGCATATTTAGCTCTTAACGTATCGACATTACCAATTTGCGGATGGCCTTCAAAGGCTTCTAGGTAGTCGTGCTCAGTCAAGTCTTGCCAAGCTGAGTCTGCTTGTTCAGCTAAGGCTTGTATATCAGCAAAAGGCCGTGCCTTTACCATGGCATCAACCCAAACGCTTGATGTACAACATTGCATAAAGCATTCTTGTGCTTCATTAATAGCTAAACTATTCAACTGTGTTAAATTCATTTTATCTCCAGTAACACTGAGCGTTACTTACTTTAACCGCGACTAAATCGCACGGCTCTATTGACTCGTAGGCAGACAACTTAGTTTGATTTAATACTTAAAATTGACCTTTTAGTAATGGTCGACCTACGGGTGAATCAAGAAATTCATCTTGTTGGTAGACATGATGACCACGTACATAAGTATGCAAAATTTGTCCAGTCACACGGCGACCCGCATAGGGCGTAATATGATGACGATGCTTGATCATATCATTGGTAATGGTGTAGCTTTTATTGGCATCAAAGACCAAAAAGTCAGCATGAAAGCCAACACTTATTTGCCCCTTAATGGTGTTTAAACCCGCAAACTTTGCGGTTTCACTCGACATTAAACGTGCCAAGTCAACTAAACTGAAGCCGCGCTCTTTTGCTTGAGTCCAAATAAGTGGTAAACCAAACTGTAGTGCTGAAATGCCGCCCCAAGCTTTTTCAATATCGCCGGTATCAATGTGCTTTAGTTCCGGCGTACAAGGCGAATGGTCCGACACGATAAAATCTATTCGACCGTCTTTTACTGCCTGCCACAAATGTTCACGATTATTTTCTTCCCTAATGGGCGGACAGCACTTAAAAAGTGTTTTACCATCAGGAATATGCTCTGCAGCAAGGGTTAAATAATGCGGACACGTTTCAGCACTAAAACGTAAGCCTTCGCGCTTAGCATCAGCAATCGTCGCTAGCGCTTCATCAGACGATAAATGGACAATGTGGACCTTACAATCATCACCTTTAGCTTTTGATTCACGCGCCATCTCAACCATCAATGCGATGGCATCGTTTTCCCATTTTTTCGGCCGTGACGCTAAAAAACTGTTATATTTTTCGTTGATCACAGCGTTATTAAAACCACCACAATCAAGCTCAGCATGAATTAAATAGGGTACATCATGCTTGGCTAAGATCGGCATAGCTGCGCGAATATCTTGCGCTGCTACATTAGGAAACTCAGCAATACCAGAATCAATTAAAAAAGACTTAACACCCAATACGCCAGCATTGAGTAAGTCGTCTAAATCTGCAATGTTTTGTGGGATGACTCCGCCCCAAAAACCACAATCTACCCATAATTTATCATCAACAGCAGCAAGTTTTTCTGCGAATGCCGCTTTAGTCGTGGTCACTGGAATACAGTTTAACGGCATGTCTACCAAAGCCGTAATACCCCCAGCGGCTGCGGCTTGTGTCGCGGTATTAAAACCTTCCCATTCAGTACGACCGGGTTCATTGATGTGAACATGTGAATCAACCAGGCCAGGCATAATCACATGCTCGGCGTAATCAATCACCTGACACGACAATTTACTACCATAGGGATGAATCGCATGAATAAGCTGATCTTTGATTTCAACACATGCAGCAACCATTTCACTGTTACCGTTATGATTAACGATGACATTTTTACTTTGCAGGGCAAAATGCGACACCTTGCTACTCCTCTTATTTAATTCCATGTTTACTCATGTTAACTCTAGCCGATATTTCATACCGCTAACCTTTCATGCAACCAAGGCGTTTGCCAAAATCCTAATCAGCAGTAATTAACGGTTTAAGCGCTTGCCAATGAATGCCCTGCTGCGATTTAGCTCTCATCTTAACATCGGGTTTTACTGCCGCATGTTGTTGATTATTTGGCGCAAACGCTAAACTGGCACTTGCTTGTTCTTGCTTAGCAAATTTCGCTTGCTGTGCTTGATAAGTATGAATAATTTCGGCTGAAACCGACACGGCAACCTCAATAGGTAACTTACCGCCAACTTGGCTTAAACCTATTGGACAATTCATTCTCGCTACTTGCTCTGCAGCTATATCTCGATGTTTATAGCGTTGCTGAAAGCGGCGCCATTTTGTCTCAGAAGCAATTAAGCCTAAGTAGTGAAAGTCAGCTCGTTTTAGCACCGCTTGTGTAATATCAAAGTCCATTTGATGATTATGCGTCATGACAATAAAGTAGCTGTTAGCGGGCATGCTCTCGACTTCAAACTCAGGTGAATCACTAATGAGCATTGCAACATTTTCATAACCGCCAATATTGGCTGGAAATTGCTCGGCTCGGCTATCAACCCAAGTTACCTGACAAGGTAGTTGCGCTAATATCGGTATTAAAGCTTTGCCAACATGACCTGCGCCAAATAACATAATATTAACCCCAGTAGCAGCAAAGCATTCAAATAACACGCTAGCATTGCCACCACAGCATTGACCTAATTGGCTGCCTAATTGAAAGTGCTCAATATGTTGAGCATTTTTACCGTCAGTGAGCATATTATTAGCGTGTTTAATCGCTTTGTGTTCAAGATGGCCGCCACCGATAGTGTCAAAAACACCGTCTTTGCTGATCACCATTTTTGTACCACTATTTCTAGGTGTTGAGCCCGCAACACCGACCAGGGTCACTAACACATAGGCTTGACCTTGTTTAGTTAATTTATAGCTAGCACTGCTCCAATTATTGTTCATGATATTCGCCTAAGCTGATGCTTTTTTCTTCGTCGTTTTTTCTTTCATCGCCTCTACAGCCCAAAGCACGCGTTCAGGTGTCGCTGGGGTATCAAGCGCGGGGCTAAATTGGTGCTCTGCCACACTTGCTATGGCGTCTTTAAGCGCTGACCACACTGAAATTCCGAGCATAAGCGGTGGCTCACCAACCGCTTTTGAGTTGTAAATGGTATGCTCGCGATTAGGATCATCAGGCACTAAATCTACTCTAAAATCACTGGGTGTATCACTGATGGCTGGAATTTTATAAGTCGCAGGATTATTTGATAGTAAACGCCCTTGCTCATTCCACATTAATTCTTCAGTGGTTAGCCAACCCATGCCCTGAATAAATGCCCCTTCAATTTGGCCAATATCAATAGCAGGATTAAGTGAGTGACCCACATCATGTAATATATCTGCACGTAATAATTTATACTCACCTGTTAAGGTATCAATTAACACTTCAGATACCGCAGCCCCAGTCGAGTAATAAAAGAACGGTCGACCTTTGCCTGTTGCGCGATCAAAATGAATTTTCGGTGTTTTATAAAAGCCAGTCGAAGATAATGATACTCGCCCCATATAGGCTTGCTGAACAAACTCAGCAAAAGAAAAGCTTTCACCACCAACAACCACTTGGTTATGACTAAATTTTACTGCGCTGTCATCTACCTGATATTTTTCACAAGCAAAAGCAATTAACCGTGCTTTTATGGTTTGCGCAGCCGCTTGTGCCGCTTTACCATTTAAATCGGTGCCCGACGATGCTGCAGTAGGTGAAGTGTTAGGCACTTTATCGGTTCGTGTTGCTGACACGCCAACAGTATCAACATCAACTTGAAATTCTTCTGCGACAATTTGCGCAACTTTAGTATATAAACCTTGGCCCATTTCAGTGCCACCATGATTTAAATGTATGGTGCCGTCTG
Organism: Colwellia sp. M166; assembly: GCF_024585285.1. Classification (NCBI taxonomy): domain Bacteria; kingdom Pseudomonadati; phylum Pseudomonadota; class Gammaproteobacteria; order Alteromonadales; family Colwelliaceae; genus Colwellia; species Colwellia sp. M166. Next base: position 427,994 of record NZ_CP040755.1, on the reverse strand, counting down.
TATATACGTGCACTAACGCACCCGCTTGATTAAGATGCTGAACGGTAAATGAGATACCAAATTTAACTGGCGTTAACGCCAAGCCTTTTTTCAATAGGGTATTTTCATTATTGAACGTTGTGATCTTTGCTCGACGCGCTTGATAGTCTGAACTTGCTTCTAATGACGAAATTAATTCAGCCATTTTATTATGTTCAACGGTTTGATGATAATGGGTAACGTTACGATCGTCTGTACCGTACAAGTTTATTTTACGGACAGCTAATGGGTCTTTACCCAAATAGCGCGCGATATCATCCATCACCATCTCAATGGTCATCATGCCTTGTGGTCCACCAAAGCCGCGATAAGCTGTATGCGATACGGTATTAAGTTTACAACGGTTACCCGTTACCGTTGCTTGATCTAAAAAGTAAGCGTTATCAGAGTGAAACATCGCTCTATCAACAATGGCATCAGACAAGTCCGGTGAATAACCACAGTTACCATTAACTTCGATATTAATGCCTTTTATTTGGCCGTTGCTGTCAAAACCCACCTGATAATTATTTTCAAAAGGATGACGCTTGCCTGTCATGCACATATCATCTGTGCGGCTGAGTTTACATTTAACCGGTTGTTTAGTTACATTGGACAACAATGCTGCGATACAAGCCCAAGGGGCCGCTTGTGTTTCTTTACCGCCGAAACCGCCGCCCATTCTGCGGGTATCAACAATCACTTTATTAAGCGGAATGTCTAAGACTTCAGCAACAAGTTTTTGCACTTCACTTGGGTGCTGTGACGAAGAAAATATCGTCATACCACCATCTTCTGTCGGCTCAGCCGTTGACACTTGCCCTTCAAGATAAAAGTGCTCTTGGCCACCCACTGATATTTCGCCCGATAATTGATGTTCAGCTTGAGCAATAGCAGTAGCTGAGTCACCACGGCGCATGGTAAATGGCGGACGAACAAAGCTTTGCTTTGCTAACGCATCTTTTACGCTTAATACCGCGTCAAGTTCTTGATATTCTATTTTTGCTAATTTGACTGCTTTTCTCGCCAAATCATAGCTAGTAGCCGCAACAGCAAATATCGGCTGGCCAATATATTCAACTTTACCAAGCGCTAACACCGGGTCGCCAGGAAATACCGGCCCGATATCAGTATGCCCTGGTACATCATCGACGGTGATCACACCAACCACACCTTCTGCTGTTTTAACTGCAGATAAATCTAAATGTTTAATTATGCCGTGGGCAATAGTACTTTGACCAACAGCGGCATGTAATTGCCCGCGTAAACTGGGTCTGTCATCAATATAAAGCGCTTCACCACTGACATGTTTATCAGCACTCTCGTGTTTTTTTGAACGGCCTACACCACCCAAGCCAACAGTGCTTAACGCCTTGTTTATAGTTTGGTTAGAATGATCAGTATCGATAAGGCTACGCATAATTAACTACCCGAGTTTCAATGGTTTTATTTTGCAATTCTAAGTAACATTTTTGCAGTAAGTTTTGTGCCACTTTCATACGATATTTATCACTCGCACGCACATCTGACATCGGTTGAAAATCTTGTGCTAAGGCTGATTGGGCCGCAGCTATGCTATCGCTGCTGAGCTGATTATTTAACAAGGCAGCTTCACACTGTTTTGCTCGTATCGGAATTCCTGCCATACCGCCAAATGCAATGCGTACTTCGGTAATAATATTGTCTTTAATTTCTAAGAAAAATGCCGCTAAAACTGCTGATATATCATCGTCAATGCGCTTTGAAACTTTATACAGCTTAAACATTTGACTCTCCTTCGCTTTCGGAATGTAAATATGTTTAATAAACTCAGCGTCTTTTAACACGGTTTTCTTATAACTAATAAAAAAGTCTTCTAGTGCTATTCTTCGTTCAACATCACCACGTTGTAAGCTAATTTCAGCACCTAAGGCAATCAAGGCCGGTGGCATATCACCAATTGGGGAAGCATTACCAATATTGCCGCCTAAAGTACCATTATTGCGAATTTGTCTAGAGCCGATACGTTCAATCATTTCACCAAGCTCATGATATTCATTATCTAGCATCGAGGTAAATTCACTATAAGGGACGGCGGAGCCAATAATAAATTCGTTATCATTTGCCTCTAAGCGGTGCAACTCAGCAACATCTCCTAAATAAACCAGATCGTCTATGGTCGCTAAGTTTTGTGTTACTGACAGCGCTAAATCGGTGCCACCGGCAACCAATGTTGCATTAGGACTGGCTAATAACTTATCGGCTAATTCAGCAATCGTTTTTGGCGCAAAATAATGATGTTGGCTATTAGAGAGCTGCGCTGATGGTAAGCTTTTAAAGTCAATTAATTGCTGCAAGGTTTGCTGATAATGTAGCGCAAAAGAATCGGCCTCTGCGTGTTCGCTTGAGGTTAATGCCGCATCGATTATCGAGCGATAACCTGTACAGCGACATAAATTTCCGGCTAGTGCTTCAAGCACTTGTGCGCGATCGGGCGTGCTGTTTTGCTTATGTAAGGCAAATGACGACATAACAAAACCTGGTGTGCAAAAACCACATTGCGAGCCATGATTATCAACCATTGCTTGCTGAACATGATGTAATTTAGCGCCTTGCTTTAAGTCCTCTACCGTGATGAGTTGCTTACCGTGCAAACTGCCAACGAAACTAATACAGGCATTGATTGATTTATAATTCAGCGCTTGGTTATCTTTGCTAAGCTCGGCAAGTACCACAGTACAAGCACCACAGTCACCCGAAGCACAACCTTCTTTGGTACCGCTTTTAAAGCGCTCATCACGTAAATACTGCAAAACAGTTAAATTAGGGTCAATGTTTTCTATTACCACAACATCGTTGTTTAATAGAAAACGTACTGCACTTAGGCTCATAATGGTATCCGCTGTTAGATTATCAATTTATTGCATGAACAATGGCCGAATAAGCAAATATATCAGAATAAAAACCTGACACAAGTGTCAAATTATAAATAACACCTTTTTAACATTTACAAAGTATTGCTGGATGGTGCTTTGATAATGCCAAACTAGCCGAAAAAGGAGTTTTACGCTTAGCTAAATTATAATAGACCTTAATGAAGTTGCGAGATTAGTTTTATAAAACTAACCAGTGCTTATTATTGATTTAACCGTGATAATAACGAAAGAAGTTAGATATATCTGGCAGATAGTTGAGATAACGTCAGGTTTACAAAGATAAGGTTAATAGCGTGTGCGCGGCATTGAAAACACTCGCGACACAGGTCAAGTTTTTAGTTTTTTGGACGAATGAATGGCATATGTCGATTGACGTCTTTGTAGAGTAAATATCTAAACGGCCCTGGGCCACCGGCATAGCAAGATTGCGGACAAAAAGCGCGTAACCACATAAAGTCACCTGCTTCTACTTCAACCCATTCACCATTAAGGTGGTATACCGCCTTACCTTCTAGCACATATAAGCCATGTTCCATAACATGCGTTTCATCAAAAGGAATGACGCCACCGGGCTGAAAAGTGACAATATTAACGTGCATGTCATGGCGCATATCTGATTGTTCAGTAAAACGGGTTGTTTGCCAAACGCCATCAGTATTTGGCATGGCAATCGCTTCAACATCATTATCACTGGTCACAAATGGCTCCGGTGCATCGATGCCGTCAACGGCTTGATAAGCCTTGCGGATCCAATGAAATTTTACCTTCTCGTTGCTGTTATTTTTGACTGTCCATTTACAGCCTGCGGGTAGATATGCGTAACCTCCGGTTTGCATCTGATGTTTAACGCCTTCAATGCTAACCTCCATTTCACCTTCAACTACAAACAGTACCGCTTCAGCACTTTCATCAAGTTCAGGTTTATCTGAGCCACCATTGGCGCCAACTTCAACAATATATTGAGAAAAGGTCTCGGAAAAACCACTTAATGGTCGAGCAATGACCCACATGCGCATATTTTCCCAGAAAGGTAGATAGCTGATAACAATATCGGTTAACACGCGTTTCGGGATAATGGCATAAGACTCAGTAAAAATTGCACGATCCGATATTAATTGCGTTTGCGGTGGTAAACCGCCTGTTGGGGCATAGTAAGTATGTTTCGTTGACATGTTTGATAATTCCTTGGTCTGTACTGGAAATTTTTATTGATATATTAACCTGAACTCTGGATAAGCAGCACTTGCTCAATTCTCCCTTTTAACCCATTATCTGCGTTAAAACGTCGATAAATAGCTCGCTATTCATAAACGTTTTGCCTTGGAAATGGCATAAAATGAAGCATTGATGATGTCTATTAGTGATGTTCACCTTGCTATAGCATTTACTTTGCCACCTAAGCTTTTGATTCACTTGAATATCAAGCACTCATTATCCAGAGTTCAGGTTATATTAAAATGATATATACTATTTTCAGCCGGCTAAGGTGAGCATTACGTTCACTCTCGAAAGCTATTTTCTTTTTAGCATATATCAGTTATGACTCGATAAACATACAATGTTTACCTCAATTTAGCATTTATTAGCTGCAAACAACTGAAATCGATAGCTTCAGCACTAGCTGACAATAACGAGCTTTTGGGGTGATAAATAATGAAAAAAACCGCCGAATAACTCGACGGTAACAATAAAGCCAAAGCGCTAAGTTAACGCTTTCTCAGCGCTTAATTAGCTTGCCAAAAAAGTTATTAGCTTGGCTATTGCATAGCTTCTACATGGCTTCTACATGACTATGAGAAAGCTATTTTAAATACTGAGCATGAAAAGCTAAATGCTCAGCTATAAACGATGATATAAAGTAATAGCTGTGATCGTAACCTTGATGAATATTCAATGTTAAAGGATAACCACTAGTTTCTGCTGCTGCCACCAATACCTCTGGTGTTAGTTGCTCGGCAAGGAAATCATCCGCTCCCCCTTGATCAACTTTCGCAGGTACAAACTGGCTCGCTTGACGCATCAGTTCACTGGCATCATGATCACGCCAAGTTGTTTGGTCTTTCCCCAAATAAGCAGTAAAAGCCTTTTTGCCCCAAGGTACATTAATAGGGTTACAAATAGGACTAAATGCCGATACTGAACAGTAACGCTCAGGGTTTAACATTGCGATAGTCAGCGCACCGTGACCGCCCATAGAATGGCCACTAATAGCGCGTTTTTGTGTGACTGGAAATGCCGCTTCAATGATTTCAGGCAACTCATTAACGACATAATCATACATTTGGTAATGACGATTCCAAGGCGCTTGCGTCGCATTGACATAAAAGCCCGCCCCTTTGCCTAAATCATAACCCCCATCATCAGCAACATCATCACCACGAGGGCTAGTATCAGGTGCTACAATCGCGATACCTAATTCAGCTGCCATTTGTTGTGCGCCTGCTTTCTGCATAAAGTTTTCATCGCTGCAAGTCAGTCCAGAAAGCCAATACAACACCGGCACTTTTTCACCATTTGATACTTGTGGTGGCAGATAAATGGCAAAGCGCATAGCACAATTTAATACTTTTGATTGATGACTATATTGCTTATGCCAGCCACCAAAACTTTTATTAACACTTACGTTTTCAATTGTCATAGTAAAACCTTAATAGCTATCCCCTTTTACGCTCGTTGATAAAAGAGCAAACAAAACACGGAACAATATTTATACCCATAAAACGTCAAGAAAACTTAAATAAAAATTTCAGCTTGAAGTATTATGGGTACTTAAAAGTCGTATTACTTGTCAAAGTGAATAACAGTTCGAATGCTTTCACCTTTATGCATTAAATCGAATGACTCATTAATATCTTCAAGTGCCATGGTATGAGTAATAAAGTCACTTAATTTAAATTCACCCGCTAAATAACGCTCCACGTAATCAGGTAATTCAGTACGGCCTTTTACGCCGCCAAAAGCAGAGCCACGCCATACACGACCGGTAACAAGTTGGAAAGGACGAGTTGAAATTTCTTGGCCTGCACCGGCAACACCAATCACCACTGACTCACCCCAACCTTTATGACAACACTCTAACGCAGAGCGCATCAAATTAACGTTACCGACACATTCAAATGAATAGTCAACACCGCCATCGGTAAGCTCAACAATGACATCTTGAATGGGTTTATCGAAATCTTTAGGATTAATACAATCAGTAGCACCCAATTTTCTCGCTAATTCGAATTTACTTTCGTTAATATCAATCGCAATAATACGACTTGCTTTTGCCATCGTAGCGCCAATAACTGCCGATAAACCTATGCCACCTAAGCCAAAAATAGCGACCGTTGCGCCCTCTTCAACTTTCGCGGTATTCATCACCGCCCCCATACCTGTAGTTACACCACAGCCTAACAAACAAACTTCTTCTAATGGCGCTTCTTTATTCACCTTAGCTAATGATATTTCTGGTAACACGGTATATTCAGAAAATGTTGAACAGCCCATATAATGGAAAATCGGTTGGCCGTCTTTATAAAAACGTGTCGTGCCATCAGGCATAAGCCCTTGACCTTGAGTTTCACGAATTTTTTGACAAAGATTGGTTTTACCAGAAAGACAGAATTTACATTCACGACACTCAGGCGTATACAGTGGAATAACATGATCGCCAACAGCTACGCTAGTAACACCTTCACCAATTTGTTCAACAATACCACCACCTTCATGGCCTAAGATAACTGGGAAAATTCCTTCTGGATCTTCTCCCGATAAGGTAAATGCATCGGTATGACAAACTCCAGAGGCGACTACTTTGATTAACACTTCACCTTTACGCGGTAACATCACATCGACCTCTTCGATCGATAATGGTTGTTTTGGTCCCCAAGCAATAGCGGCTTTTGATTTGATAAATTTATCTGACATATTTATTCTCACTTACAATAGGTAAATACATTAATGGTGTAGTCCAGCGACAACGCTGTAATCATTGAGTGCAGTGTAGTCTATTAAATTAATTATGATAATACCCTAATAATGCAATTCACTTTTACTCACTGGTAATAAAAGCATCATATTAAGTACAATAGTTACCAATAAGTGAGAGGTTAAAATTATATACTAACGTTATGACTAGCTATATTGCTTCACTCACAACACTACCTTTATGCTATTAATATAAACTATGAGGATCGTCAATTTACACCAGCTCGGATGTTCGTACATAGCTAAATCGTAGTAAACACCTTAATGCGCTATCAACTTTTATTTCCTAAACAGTGGTAATGTGGTATTTTTCTAAATACTTGTACAACTGGGCAACAATCATGCAATGGGAAGGTATTAGCGAGTTTGTTTATGTCGCTGAAAATGAAAGCTTTACATTAGCTTCAAAAAAAATGGCCATTTCCACAGCACAAGTGAGTCGTCAAATAAGTGCTTTAGAAAAACGTCTTAATATTAAATTATTTTACCGCACCACCCGTAAAGTTTCTTTAACCGAAGAAGGCCGTATTTTTTATCAACATTGTCGTAGCGTGCTTGATGGGCTAGATGCTGCTGAACGCGCCATTACAAATTTACAGTCAAAACCTCAAGGTAAAATTAAATTAACCGCACCGGTGACTTATGGTGAACAACAGATATTGCCGCTGGTGAATAATTTTATGCAGCAATATCGAGATGTTGAAGTATCCGCTTATTTGAGTAATAGAAAAATTGATTTAGTGGAAGACGGTTATGATTTAGCTATTCGTCTTGGTAAGTTAAGCGACTCGTCATTAATGGCAAAACAATTAGGTAAACGTACAAACTATGTTTGCGCCTCAAAACAATATTTAGACACTCACGGCACCCCTCACTCTATATCAGAGCTAAATCAGCACAGTTGTTTATTAGGTACCTTAGATTATTGGCACTTTCAAGAATTAGACCGAGAAAAAAGCATCAGAGTAACAGGTCGCTTACGCTACAACAGTGGTTACAGCCTAACCGATGCGGCACTGAAAGGTTTAGGGATAGTGCAACTGCCTGATTATTATGTTCAACAACATTTAGCCAGTGGCAAGCTCGTTAGTTTACTCGATAATTATCGCGCACCTGACGAAGGCATCTGGGCTATATACCCTCAAAATCGTCATTTATCACCTAGAATAAGATTATTGGTGGATTATTTAGCTGCGCAATTACTTTAAGACACAACCTTTAAGTAACTGTTTTTTTTAATGCCTAATCTCAGCAGAGCACAATACTAAACAATGACTAAACAATGACTAAACAATGACTAAAACATATAAGTCATCATTGACAGAAAAGGGTTGATATGAAGTTTTATTTTAATGGTGAAGACGCAAGCCAAATTGCCATCGGTGCTTTTGCTATGGCTCTGCCGGTTAGTTTTTCTGAAGAGGTCTGGCTTTTAGGTGAAAGCTTACCATTAACTAACTTACTATTAATCACTCTCTTATCACTGTTCTTTTTAGTTTATTTCGCTTACTTCAGCATCTTTCAAGCGAATGTTAAAAACCGCATACCGATGTTTATTTTTCGTATTATCATCGCCTATTTGATCACGTTAATGGTGGTTGCTTTAGTGCTCACTTCTTTAAATCAATTTCCCATTACTACTCTGCCAGATATTGCCATAAAACGTATGATAATAGTGACTATGCCGGCTTCTTTAGGCGCGATAATTGTCGATAGTTTAGATAAGGAATAATCATTATCACCTGTTATAAACATTACCGTACAAATATTGTTTGAAAAAATGACGACGTTATTTTTATTGATTTTTTCTTTGAACATCAAAGCATCTTTATCTTCACCTTTAAGAAGTTGCGCGACCTTTGTATGCTTTCAGCATCAAATAAAACAATACCATGTGATTGTCGTTTATAGCTTTATAAAAATAAACTAAACAACTCATCTCTTTCTGGCTAACTTTTTTGGAGATTAGCTGATTGAATTTACATCATAAGAATTTAACCTTATACCAATTCTACTAAGCTCTGAGTGGGAATAAACTTAAAAGACTTGCTATTACATAGATAAATACGGGAACAAATCGATAGCTTGCTTGATAACGTCAGTTTTCTGACTTTTAGCCAAGTAAACCGCAAATATCTCACGGTGATAAATAGGTGCGCTTTCAACCACAAATAAATTGTTTGCTTCAACATGTTCGAAGGTCATCTGCCGAGGAAGATGCGCACTACCCCCGGCATGTAAAATATAATTTAAGGCAATACGAGGTTGACTCATATAGTGTTTAGCGGGAGGAGCATCTTGAAATTCTCGCATATGTTTTGAGTTCACCGACTCGCCGTAATCCACCATAATATAATTATCTAAGTCTGCCCCTTCTTGATATTCTGGATCGGTTGTCACTAAATGCAAGGGTACCGTTGCCACTTTTTCAGTGACAAGGTCTTCAACAAATGGCGGTTCAAATAAAAACGCAATATCAATCCCCCGACTCAGTACATTCTTTCGCAGCTCTACCGGCGAATATGTATTGGTAAATAAGCTAACACCATCTAAATTACGATGAATTTTTTGTAGCCACCCTTGTAAAACAATATCCCAAATAGACATCATTGAGCCAATGGCTAGTTGTTGGGTATTGTGCTCAGCTATACCCACATCATGCTTGGTTTTTTGCCACATAAAAAGTAGCTCATTAGCATGCTTGATTAAACGATGACCTTCTCTGGTTAACTTTAAATGTTTATGCGTTCGATCAAAAAGCAAAACACCGAGATCATCTTCTAATAACTTAATTCGTGCACTGACCGCAGATTGTGTAATAAAAAGGTTTTCAGATGCTATCCTAAAGTGCAAGGTTTGACTAACTTCTAAAAACGTTGTTAAAAGTTCAAATTTCATTAAATACCCCTGTAATCAATTTTTTTGATTAAACACAGTAAAATTTAGCGTTTTATAATTCTTTGGCTAGACTATACACTTTAGCCATACATTTACATCACTTTTTTTATAAAAGTGAATCAATTAGGTAATTCCTATGAAAGTTGCAATTTTATCAAGAAACAAAAACCTTTATTCAACCAAGCGCTTAAAAGAAGCGGGCGAAGCTATGGGCCATGAAGTCGATGTTATCGATACATTACACTGCTATATGGATATCACCAGTAGTCATTCTACCGTGCGTTATCATGGTAAAGAACTCCCTAGATACGATGCGATTATTCCACGTATCGGTGCTTCTGTAACCTTTTATGGTACGGCAGTAGCACGACAATTTGAAATGATGGGCACCTTTAATATCAACGAATCTGTTGCGATCAGTCGTTCACGCGATAAATTACGTTCATTACAATTACTATCACGTAAAGGTATTGGCTTACCTCGTACAGGTTTTGCTAACAAGCCTGATAACGCAAAAGATTTAATTAAAAATGTTGGTGGTGCGCCCGTTGTTATTAAACTATTAGAAGGCACACAAGGCATCGGTGTGGTACTTGCCGATACCGCTAAAGCTGCCGAAGCAATTATTGAAGCCTTCATGGGCTTAAAAGCTAACATCTTGGTACAAGAATTTGTTAAAGAAGCCGGTGGTGCTGATATTCGTTGTTTAGTGATCGGTGGTAAAGTTGTTGCTGCGATGAAACGTCAAGGTGCAGAAGGTGAATTTCGTTCTAATTTACATCGTGGAGGCTCTGCCGAAGTGGTTAAATTATCGAAAGAAGAGCGTGAAACAGCGATAAAAGCGGCAAAAGCTATGGGCTTAAATATGTGTGGTGTTGATTTACTGCGCTCACAAAATGGTCCTATGGTGATGGAAGTAAATTCATCTCCAGGTTTAGAAGGTATTGAAAAAGCTACGGGTAAAAATGTTGCCGGTATGATTTTTGAATTTTTAGAAAAAAATGCTAAACCACACAATACTAAAACCCGTGGTCGTGGATAATTAAGGTGAAGTCTATGGATGTATTACGTATAGGTGAATTTGATATATTGCCCGGTGAACAACGTAAAATAGAATTACCGGTCGCTAAACTCTATACCGATGCCGATGTTTCGTTGCCTGTGCATATCATTCGAGCGAAAAAACCTGGGCCAACAATTTTTATTAGTGCTGCAGTGCATGGTGATGAGCTTAATGGTATTGAAATTATTCGACGTTTGATTAGCCAGAAAAACTTTAAATTGATCCGGGGAACCTTGATCGCCGTACCTATGGTCAATGTTTATGGTGTGGTAAACCAAAGTCGCTATATGCCAGACCGACGCGATCTTAATCGTTGTTTTCCAGGCTCATCGAAAGGTTCGTTAGCTGGACGTGTAGCACATATTTTTCTCAATGAAATAGTTAAACATTGTGATTATGGTATCGATTTGCATACAGGGGCGATTCATCGCTCAAATTTCCCGCAAATTCGTGCCAATTTATCGGATGAAGAAACTAAAAAATTGGCCCTAGTGTTTGGCGTACCTGTGGTACTTAACTCTAACATTATTGATGGTTCTCTAAGAGAAGCCGCTGTTAAGCATAAAACTAAAGTGCTGCTCTATGAAGCCGGTGAAGCACTGCGTTTTGATGATTTTTCAATTCTTGCCGGCATGCGCGGCATTACTAATGTGCTAAAACATTTAGGTATGGTGCGAAAATCTACGACACGCAAAAAGGTGGTTCCACCTTTCGTTGCCAATAGTAGTCAGTGGTTGCGCGCTAATGCCAGTGGCATAGTAAATCATCGGGTAAAATTGGGTGATCAAATTAAAAAAGGCGATATATTAGCTGATATTGGTAGTCCATACGGTGACATTATCGATGTTGTAACAGCAAGCAGAGCTGGCATATTAATTGGTCAACAGAATATTCCTTTGGTACAAGAAGGCGAAGCTATGTTTCATATTGCCTACTTTGAAGAAGATGATGCAGATATTGTCGTGCAAATAGAAAATGCTCAAGACACACTATTGCCTGATAACAACGTTTAACGAAGGGTAACGTAATATGACAACAAAGCAAAAAGCAATCATTGGTCGCTTAGAATCTATTGCGCTACCTGAGTTAGCCATAGCTGACTTACAGGTGCGTGTAGATACCGGGGCTAAAACTTCCTCACTACATGTTGATAACATTGTGAAATTCACAAAAAATGGCAAGGTCATGGTGAAGTTTAATCTACACCCTGACGTCCATAATGTTGAAAATACCGTCTCTTGTGAAGCGCCTATTCATGACATTAGAAGAGTTAAGTCTTCAAATGGTACATCAGAGCAACGTTACGTTATCGCAACACCTGTACAACTGGGCGATGAACATTGGACCATAGAAATAACCTTAACTGACCGTTCTGATATGAGTTATTTAATGTTATTTGGTCGTGAGGCGATCGGTGATAAATTTCTTGTCGATCCCTCAAAAGTGTTTGTCAGCTCATAACATTTAAATTTACTAGGCTTTAATATGACATTAGAACAGATAATAGAACAAGTAACAGGAACGCTTGCTTTTACCGTTGTTACAGTATCAGAACAGCCGATCACACTTGGCGATATACTGTTTATTCCGCTGCTAATTTGTCTGGGCTTATTGTTAACCAAATGGCTAACAAGGTTTGTTAGTAAACGTTTAACCACGAAGAAAACCGATCCTAATATAATTCATTTAGTGCAACGGGTTTTATATGTTTTATCGATAACCGTACTTATCATCAGCATATTAGACTTTATGAATGTGCCGATTGCCGCCTTTGCTTTCTTATCGGGAGCAATTGCTATCGGCTTTGGTTTTGGTGCACAAAATATTATTAATAACTTTATTAGTGGTTGGATCTTAATGTGGGAGCGCCCTATTCGTATTGGTGACTTTTTAGAAGTTGAAAATACTAAAGGAATAGTAGAAGAAATTAACACCCGTTCTACTCGTATTAAGCGGGTAGATGGTGTTCATTTATTAATACCTAACAGTAAATTACTTGAAAACACAGTGGTTAACTGGACCTTAGTAGATCAATTAGTCAGGTGCTCGGTTAACGTCGGTGTTGCCTATGGCTCACCAGCTAGAAAAGTTGCTGATTTAATTATGCAAGCTACCACGGAACAAGCAGAGACGTTAACAGAGCCTAAGCCTTTAGTTACTTTTGATGATTTTGGTGATAATGCCTTAATGTTTGAAGTTACTTTTTGGATCAGCTCACGTGTCGAAGGCGGTTTAAGGTTAGCTAGAAGTAATGTACGATTTCGTTTGGAAGAACTATTTGAGCAAGAAAACATTGTTGTTGCTTACCCACAACGTGATATACATCTTGATGGTTCATTAACCTTAATAAAGCCATAATATCATCGGCTTATTTACGCTATTATTTAACTAACTATTAAGCAATAACGTGAATAAGCTGATTAAATCTTTAATAGTACAACATTACCTGACACTACCTCTCATCTACCTCAATGACAAATTAGCTGCTTCTAAAAGTAAGTGCCTGACTTCAAAAATCACCAGAAAATAAAGACAATTAAGTACGCTTAGCGAAAGCTAGCAACTCGTTAATCCTAACGAGACTGTAGAATAACTCGTTTATTATGAATTCCCCCATAAAATAGGGTTACTAAATGCATTACCTATATCGAGTTAATTCTCTACAGTGCGATTTAGGAGCACAAAAAAACAGCTGTTTTGGCTGAATTAGTTATTCTACAGCCTCAACGCCAGTTTCAGGCTCATTATAGCGGCCTTTCTAAGCGCTAACTTTGTCACTTCTCCGACATTAGCACTTGAGAATTGTCACTAAAATTTATTGTATGTTTTGCTCTACAGCAGACATTGATATCTCAATGAATAATTCTCTTTGGAAAAACGGAAAACAGGTCTGATATTTCCATCAGCTTATGAACAATCATTATATTTATTCGCCCACACTAAGGCATTTTGGTAATAATCCGTTAGCTCTTCATAGGTCACATTGACCATTTCAGCATTTCGTTTGGTGTTATACCAACTCCCTTTCTCGTAGTAAATAACAGCATTGAGAATATATTTTAACCTAGATGGTTTGTCACTGGTCAATGCAGCATGTACTTCAGGAGCCAATGGTAAATCGTCAAGTAAATTATCAAGCGGTTTGTCAAGCATAGCATCTAAAAGCGAAAATAATCCTACCATAAAGCCTGCCTCTGCATGTTCAGGCATCGCTTTAGCTGCCATTAATTCGCAAAATCTGGCCCGTATAATTGCCAGTCGTGTTAATTCCTTTGGCTTATTTGTTGCTAAAATTCCAGAGGTTAAAAGTAAAATTAATTTTTTAGTTTGTGTATCTCCTAAATAAATTAAAGCATTTTTAATCGACGTTACATTTTGTGTGAGCGGAAAGATGCCAGAATTGATAAACTTAAACAGCTTAAAACACAGCCCTACATCTCGCTCAAAATAACTGGTGATATTGTTAATATTTAGCTCAGTCTTTAAGCATTCTTGCATCAGACCTAACATAATGGCTTGACTGTTATCTATTTCATGATGCCCTGACATTTCAGGTTTGCAAAAATAATAACCTTGAAAATAATGGAAACCTAATTTTTTTGCCTGCAAAAATTCATCTTTAGTTTCAACTTTTTCAGCCAAGATTTTTAAATTCTTTTTTTTCTTCAATTTATTAATGAGAACGGCAAGTTCACTAAGCGGGGTAGCTTGAATATCAAACTTTATCAATTTGACCAGCTTGAAAAATCGAGCCCATTCCGCTTTATAAACAAAATCATCTAAGGCTAGATGGTACCCCTGATGATAGAGCTTTTGACAAGCCTCATAAACCTCATCAGAAGGAGTAACCGTTTCAAGTATTTCTATCATCACTTGCTTTGTGGGTAAAATCTCAGGTAAACCGCTTAAAATTGACTCTTCAGGAAAGTTGATCAACGCGGGTTTTCCGTCAGTGATTAATGCTAACCCATGGTTTAAGTGCGTTCTCATAATTAGTTTCGACGTTGCCCTGTGCGGATCTATTTGTGGGAATATATTTTCCGGGCCGCCACGGTACAATAGCTCGTACGCTACAACGTGTTCCTTGCGGTTAAATATAGCTTGTCGAGCGGTATATATTTTCATTATTTACCTGTACCATCTAATTCTTTAATAACACCGAGCAGTAATAATGGCAAGGCTTGTTCCAGTGTTAAATAAAGTGCTTTTCCGCTGACACTAGGTATATAACTTTGCTTTTTTTGCTTGACTATCCAATTGGCTGAATAAGCTTTTATTTGTTCATCACTCATAATTTACTCTATCATAATAAATAGTTAATTAAGGATGCATGCTGAAACGAAGATAATAATGTAAAACATTATTTAAGGGGGATATTGACGTGTTCATTAATTGCTCAACACCCCAGTGCCGGTAGCTACACTATCATAGGAACTTAAAGCTCCCTTAGACCGCTGGCTTTGCGTCCTAGACTTTCATCTAGTTTGCCTTTTTCAACTGGTGCATTTTGGATAATAACTGACTTTAAAATCAATGTACAGAAAGTAGCTAATTGAAAACACTGATTTTTTTATAATAATTTGCAATGAAATTTTTCCTAATAAAAATTAAGAGAAATTAAGAAAAGAGAATTAAGAAAAGAATTAAGAGAATTAAGAAGACACTAGAATTAAGAAGACACTCACCCAAAGAATTAAGAAGACACTACCCCTAAATAAGAGAATTAAGAAGACACTACCCCTAAATAAGAGAATTAAGAAGAATTAAGAAGACACTCATCCTAAATTGAAGAAATATGGCTTAGAATTAAGAAGACACTCACCCTAAATTGAAGAAATATGGCTTATGCACTATAGAATTAAGAAGACACTCACCCAAAGAATTAAGAAGACACTACCCCTAAATAAGAGAATTAAGAAGAAGAGAATTAAGAAGACACTCATCCTAAATTGAAGAAGAGAATTAAGAAGACACTCATCCTAAATTGAAGAAAAGAATTAAGAAGACACTCATCCTAAATTGAAGAAATATGGCTTAGAATTAAGAAGACACTCACCCTAAATTGAAGAAATATGGCTTATGCACTACGCTCAACTAACCAAGCGACTTATTTCAGGTGAGTTATGGCCACGCCAAGGAAACAACAAATCAGTTTAGCCGATACGCCTTATTATCATTGCGTTGCACGTTGTGTTCGACGGGCTTTTTTATGTGGTGAAGATAAATTATCAGGTCAAAGCTATGAGCACCGTCGCGGCTGGGTAGAAGATAAGCTGCACTTTCTCACACAAGTCTTTGCCATTGATGTTTGCGCCTATGCGGTGATGAGTAATCATTATCATGTAGTGGTTTTTATTGATGAAGAAAAAGCGCAGCAATGGAGCATGGCGGAAGTACTTGAGCGCTGGCATCGTTTATACAAAGGGACGTTACTGACAAAACAATATTGTCATGGTGATACCTTAGCAAAACCGTTACTTGATATCGTTAAAGCGACTGCCGAGGTTTATCGAAAACGCTTGATGAAAATCAGCTGGTTTATGGGCTACATCAATGAAGGTATTGCTAGAAAGGCTAATCAAGAAGATAACTGCACAGGCCGATTCTGGGAAGGACGATTTAAATCTCAAGCATTATTAGATGAAGCAGCACTGGCGGCTTGTATGGCCTATGTAGATTTAAACCCTATTAGAGCAAAGATAGCCAAAACGCCGGAGAACTCCGCTCACACTAGCGTAAAGCTACGCGGTGAACAGGCAAAGAAAAACCAACAACCCAATACCCTGTTACCTTTTATCGGTAATCCAAGAAAAGATATGCCAAAAGGTTTACCCTTTGAACTTGCCGACTATCTGCAATTAATCGAATTGACCGGTCGCTGTATTAGAGCAGATAAACCTGGCTATATCGACGATAACCAACCCCCTATACTGAGTCGCTTAAATATCAGCGCTGAAAACTGGTTAATCATCACCACAGAATTTAGAACACAGTTTCATGGCGCTATTGGTCATGAAGGTGCCCTCAGTGATTATTGCGCGCATCAACAGTTAAAACGACGACAGAATTTGAGTCATTGCAACAAACTCTTTGGCTGAAGTTCCCCTCAACCATTAATAAAACAGCTTAAACTTTTAATCAGACGCTATCTGAGAATAACTAGGGCCAAAGTATCAGTGCTAGAGGCTAAATAGAGTAAAAATCGGTTTTATTGGTCCTTACTGGTATCAAACAGCAATATTGCGCGTGACTCTAGATAAGTTGTTATTAAATAGCTATATCGGCATCAGCGCTAATTTAGAGTGAATTTTTATCCGTTTAATTTTTAATTTCGTTTAATTTTCGTTTAATTTTTGTTTAATTTTGACTGTCCGTTTAATTTCTTTGCAACAAACTCTTTGGCTGAAGTTCCCCTCAACCATTAATAAAACAGCTTAAACTTTTAATCAGACGCTATCTGAGAATAACTAGGGCCAAAGTATCAGTGCTAGAGGCTAAATAGAGTAAAAATCGGTTTTATTGGTCCTTACTGGTATCAAACAGCAATATTGCGCGTGACTCTAGATAAGTTGTTATTAAATAGCGATATCGGCATCAGCGCTAATTTAGAGTGAGTGTCCGTTTAATTCTTAATTTCGCTGGATAGACAAAAATGAGTATAAATTGAACGATACCATTCAAGCCGATCACTCAATACCATTTTGACCAAAAAGTGATCTGCATCGATGGTATTGAGTGATCGCGATGGATAGTATTAAGTGATCGGCTTAGATGGTATTAGGTGATCGCGATGCATGAGAATATGCATTCATGAAGCCACGAGAAAACATGCTATAAATAATCATTATGGGTAAAGTTATAAGAAATACTTTCCAAGACCATTCCATTTTTTAAATCCCCAATGTTCAATATTACGGATGCAACTAACAACTTTATCAGAGGCCACTTTCCTCTTTTCCTACCAGAAAGTTTCCACCTTATTTATTTAACCTATTAATAACAAATCTTTGCAGCTATTACCACTCATTGCCTACAGATAAAGCGCATGATCTGTTCTTTGGACGAAATGAGGAAAGTTTCCTCATTTCGTGACTTGGTAGGAAAATCCACAACTCTATATAAGCAGTCGACTCAGTTTTGTAAAATAAGGCATTAGAAAATACAGGACAAATGTTTTAAGACTAAAGTCAGCGCACAAAGTGATGATTAGTAATTCAAAACTGACAGTAATGGTGACAAAGCTGATGGCTATTTATGGTGATATATTCACGATTAAATTAGGTTTTATATATGTGGTCTTAGTGAGCATGCCGAAGGTTGATTTCAAAAAGTAAAGACAGTCACAAAACCTAACTAGTATGTTGGATTTTCTGATTCGGTGATGCGTTTCTCGTCTTATGAGGATACACATAAGACAATAATTAATAAGACTTATTTCTTTTCAAACCACAATTGCATAAAATCAGCGGTTAGTTTTTGCTCTATCTCAAGTGCTTTTTCAGTCGGGCAAAAAATAGAAAAAATCACTTGTGTATCACCCAATTCAGAAGTTGATACTTGAATATGCGGCTCCGGACCAGAGATACTGATATCTAAGCGGTTTTCTATCAGATGATTATAACGAATGGCAACTTCTTTAAACTCGGCACAATATAAATTGGCTTTTTCATGCAGTATAGCGATAAAAGTAAAAGGATTTACACTATCATCACGAACAATAGTAAAATGATGCATAGCATAACGCTTTAAAAAGTTTAGGTTTTTTATAACCGATGTTATCAGCTGGCTATTAGGCACATAGAGTGTTTTACCGGTATATTGATAGTCGTGCTTATTCACCTCTAAAAGCGTCAATTTTGCCCAGTCGCTTGAGTGTACTTCACCATAATATTTACCGACCTGTATCCAATCACCGATACGAAAAGGTCGACTGGTTAGAATATAAATAAAGCCGATAAAACATTGAATAAATTCTCTTGTTGCTAGTACGATGGCAACAATAAAAGCCGCAATTGAAAATGCAAACTGTTGAATTTCACTCGACCAAATATTAATAATCAAAACAATAACAAGTAAGCTAAATATATTATTTACCAGATTGATCTTTAACCTTTTACTTTGTTTAGATTTTCGTTTTATAACTTTGATTATTAATGCTTTAAAGCAGAAAAAACTAATGATAAACGATGTGGTAAGTAAAAATTTATGTTGAAGAAAAAATTCAACAATTGTTTCAATATTCAAATTAACCTTGTTCCCATAATGCTTGTAGTTATTACTTAATGCATTTTAAACGTGGATTAAAAGCGCTCAAAATACAGTTGTCATCGTTGATTATTCTTCAATAACTCTTTGATTAATATTTTTTAAATGTAATAACGTGCCATCAACACCTAAGCGATTAAAACTGGCATTTATTTCGCCTTGTTTAGTCTGTAATAAACTAATGCCTTCAACTTCGATATCAAAAAAAAGCCAATCATTAGCATTAGATTGCATCAGTTTAACTAGCGCTTTATTACTTTTAGTTTTACCAACAATCGTAATATCTACCATTGCCATTTTCCCGCTTGGCGATAAAGAGCTCTGACCAATATAGAGTTGTTCATTATTATATTTATTTAATAAACTACTATAAGTGTTAATAAGCTGTAAAGATAACTCAGTAACAAATGACTCTCTCAGCGCTTCAGGCACTTTAGTTAGATTTTTATTAAGGACTTTATAAGTAA
This sequence comes from Colwellia sp. M166, assembly GCF_024585285.1. Lineage (NCBI taxonomy): Bacteria > Pseudomonadati > Pseudomonadota > Gammaproteobacteria > Alteromonadales > Colwelliaceae > Colwellia > Colwellia sp. M166. Next base: position 408,396 of record NZ_CP040755.1, on the reverse strand, counting down.
AGTATCGTGTTTCAACTTCAGGTAATAAGTATTCAGTTAAAACCGCTCTAATGTTAACTTTCGTCAAACGCTGAGTTTGCTTTAAAGTAACTAGCGATGCTTCAATCTGACCAAATACGGCCTTAACTTTGTTTTTAGCAGCATCAGCTGACGCAAAAGCGCTGGTAGAAATTAACAGTACCATGGTAATAACCACGACAAAGGTTAAGTTTGTATAGGTTGCTTGTTTGATTTTCATATTATTGCTCAACTGGTGGTAAATAACGGCGATTATAGTGATTAGTTTTAAGCTAGCAAACGTATTAATTAACTCAGTTTAATCAAATAAATTTATCAATCTCATAACCCTAATAAAAAGATTAATGTTTATATTTTAAACTGCCACTGATTAAAGCTAAAGCCATGCTATGAGTGTAGCTAGTAAAGCACGATTAAGTCATATATTTGTTAAAGCTATTAGGGGTTGTTGATCTAACGATTGTTTAGCTATATATTTTAAAATATGCTTTGTTTATCTTAGCATTAGCAACTTTTCCTGTTAATCATCAATAGTTGAACTATGCTAGTAACGCGGTTCTATAAACTAATAACCCTTTCAATATTGCATTAGTAATCATCGGTTACTGAGTTAGCATCAATCGACTAGCAATAGCTGAATGTTTATATTATCTTAATGATGTAATGAGCTTTATTGTTATATTTTATGAGTAGTTAAATTCATTCCCTGTCTTTTCAAGTGTAATGCATTACACTTTAGGGAGCTTAAGTTAAACTAATAGACTCTGATATCTATTGTAGGTGAATTTAATTTTCTAGCAAAATTGAAGCTTATATTCCCCCCTTTAGTAGCAAGTTCTAAATATATGTAAGGTACTAAGGAATATGACGCTATGGAAATAAGCGATACTCAAGATGAACGGCAGAAGTTGATTTATTCTAGTCATCTGCGTGGCTTTCACTGGTTAATACTAGGTCTTTCAGCAATATTAACCTCTGCTGCATGGTACATTACCACCGAACAAGTTAATGAGAGAGCCGCTGAACGTTTTGAACGAGAGTCATTACAGGTTATAGAGCTGGTAAAAGAGCGTATGCAACTGTATGAACATGCTTTATGGGGCGCTGTTGCCCACCTTGATGCCAATGAAACTGAGCTCACTAATCAACAATGGAGAAATTATAGTAATAGCCTACAAATAGATAGAACTTACCCTGGTATCAATGGTTTAGGTGTGATTTTAAATATCAAACCTGAGCAACGTGATAACTTTATTCAAACACAGCAAAAAAGCCGACCAAACTTTACCATACACCCAATACATGAAGAGCATGAACTGTGGCCTATTACCTATATTGAACCGGCATTATCTAACGAACAAGCAGTAGGATTAGATGTTGCCTTTGAACACAACCGCTACACAGGTATAAAAAAAGCAAGAGATAGCGGTTTAGCACAATTAACGGGGCCAATAACCTTAGTGCAAGATGCCAAACAAACTCCAGGTTTTCTTTTTTATGCACCTTTTTATAATAAAGAGATGGCACATAACTCAGTAAGTACCCGCCAAACTTCGATCAAGGGCGTGGCATACGCACCATTTATTATGTACAAGCTTATTTCTGGAACATTAGCCATTGATAAACGTCACGTTACCTTAGAAATCAACGATAACGGTCAAGTACTGTATAATGACCTTGATAATATTGAGGCTGCTGAAATAGATGCTAAGCCATTATTTACCGATAAAGTAAATGTTCAACTTTATGGTCGAGAATGGCAATTTGTCATTAGCTCTAATTTAACCTTTCGTGCTGACTCTCGTTCAAATCAACCTTATTTTATCCTGGCTAGCGGTATCATCCTTAATCTCTTATTATTAGCATTATTTGTTGTTCTTTCTCGCGCCAGCAAACAAGCATTAGAATATGCCGATAACATTACTCGAGAGCTAAAGATCAACACTCAACGCTTAAAAAAATCAAACCAAGATTTAGAGCAATTTGCCTATGTAGCCTCACATGACTTAAAGTCACCGCTCAACGCCATACAAAAACTAGTTAATTGGATCACTGAAGATTGTCAAAATATCTTACCTGATAGCTCCAAAGAACATTTAAGTTTACTTAAAAATCGTACTATTCGCATGAATAGGTTACTTGATGATTTACTCGATTATGCACGTATTGGTCGCCATGATTATGCTCCTGAAGAGTTAGACTTAAAGGCAACAGTCGAAGAAATTTTCAGTTTATTAGACCATCCAAAAAACTTCAAACTTTCAGTTACTAAGCAGTTATTATTAATCCCAAAAACCCCGTTAGAAATTGTTTTACGTAACCTAATATCAAACGCGATAAAACATCATGATAAAGCAAGTGGCCATATTGAAATACTTTATAAACAAGAACAAGGAATGCATTACATTAGTGTCCAAGACGATGGTCCTGGTATCCCACAAGAGCTATTCGATAAAGCGTTAGAAATGTTCCAAACATTAAGGCCTAGGGATAAAGTTGAAGGTAGTGGCATGGGGCTTTCTTTATCTAAGAAAACAATTGAGCACTACGGTGGCAGTTTAGCGATAGAATCTGATGGTCTAAATGGCACTAAAGTAATCGTTATCTGGCCCATCACAGCTAAAAAAAACACTACAATTTGATTGAAACGACATAACTTACAACGGATTGCTACATGAGCCTATTTACCAGTGAAATAACACTATTATTACTCGAAGATGACGACATTGACGCTATGGCAATAACACGGGCATTTAATAAGATAGATATCGGCAATACTATCATTAGAGCAGCTGATGGCTTAGAGGGATTAGAGTTGTTACGCTCTGGGGCTGTGCCTTCTCCTTATATTATTCTGTTAGATTTGCAAATGCCGCGTTTAAGTGGTTTAGAGTTTTTAGAGGAAATTCGTCAAGATCCACAATTAGATAAAAGTATTGTTTTTGTCTTAACTACCTCTAAATCAGATGAAGATATTACGGCTAGCTACAAAAAAAATATTGCCGGTTATTTTGCTAAAGAAAATGCTGGCGAAGAATTTTTAGATATAGTAAAAATGCTCAAGCACTATCGGAAAATTGTGCATTTTCCTGAAGCGTAAACCAAGAAAGTGCTTTTTTCATGTAATCTCAAGGAGCCTAACTGTTGAATATTTTGATTGTTGATGACGATATTGTCGATAGAGAACATATTAAACGAACGTTAAATAAAACCAGTATTAACTGGAGTTTTACTGAAACAGAATCTGTAGATGAGGGATTAGCAGTCTTTGCAGTAAATAAATTTGATGTGATTCTATTAGATTACCGTATGCCAAAACGCGATGGTATTGAGTTATTACTGGAGTTACGCAATACATCTTTAGAAAAAAATGTCGCGATTATCATGCTAAGTAATTCAGAACAACCTGAATTAGCTTTAGAATGTATCAAGGCTGGTGCACAAGATTTTTTATTAAAATCAGAAGTCAGCTCCTCGAAATTGGAACGGGTTATACTGCAATCACAGGCTCGCTTTGAGCTAGAGCAAAAACTGTATGTGAGCTACCAAAACGCAAAAACACTCGCTGAACACGATTCATTAACGGGCTTGGCTAATCGCTATTCATTTGAAGAAGCATTACGTTTGAGTGTCAGCCAAAAACCTCGCGCTAAGTCTATCTTAGCATTAGCTATATTTGATCTTGATAATTTTAAGTTTATTAATGATAGTCATGGCCATGATGTCGGTGATGAACTATTAAAGCAGGTATCAAATCGAATTGGTCATTGTTTACGTGAAAATGAATTATTTGCGCGCTTAGGAGGCGACGAATTCGCCATTATACTGGCTAACCTCCACACCATAGATAATGCCACAAGAGTCACTAAACGCATCTTAAGTTGCTTAGAGGTACCGTTTTTTATTTCGGAAATAGAAATAAAAATGACCGCAAGCATTGGCATTGCCATTTATCCCAACAACAGTATTGAAGCCAATGAACTGCTTAAGTACGCCGATATCGCCATGTACCGCGCAAAAAAACTTGGCCGGAATCAAATCTGTTTTTTTGAAGAACAAATGCAAGCACAGTTTTTACAACGTTACCAATTAGAAGCTAATTTGATTGGTGCGGCAGAACGAAATGAATTTGTTTTGCACTACCAACCCATCCTTGAAACAGCGACAAGAGAAATATCAGGTTTTGAGGCATTAATACGTTGGAACTTTCAAGGCACACTGCATTTTCCTGATAATTTTATTGGTATTGCTGAATGCTCACATGTCATTATTGACATCGGCCGATGGGTTATAGAAGAAGCTATACGGCAAATTGCAACATGGAATAAAAAGTACAAAAAAAGCTGGTCTATCTCAATTAATTTGTCAGTTATACAACTAACCGATAAAGCCTTGGTGAGTTTCATTGAAAGTACCATAGCAAAGTATGGCTTAGCGCCAGAACTTGTCGAACTTGAATTAACTGAAACGGCCTTACTCGAAAATAGTGAACAAGCCATTAAAGTCATGGAGTCACTAAGCAATATTGGCTGTCACATTGCTTTAGATGATTTTGGTACTGGTTTTTCATCCGTGTCGCATTTACAAAATTTTCCAATTAATACTGTTAAAATCGATAAGTCATTAATGCTAGCGTCTAATAAGCCTAAAACTCGCGCCTTAATACAAGGGCTTTCAGCAATGCTGCACTCTTTAGGTTTAGAGATTGTTGCTGAAGGTATTGAAGACCAAGATAGTTTTAGCTTGTGTCAGCAACTTAATATTCAACGCACACAAGGCTACTATTTTTCTAAACCTGTTGATGTTAACACCGTAGAAAAAAAGTTTATGTAATTGATGTCCTTACATGCCATTGTGTGTTAAAAATTATTAGCGACGGTAGTGGTTGTGTTACTCTTCGCGTTAACATGTCATTGCACGCAATGATATGTTTGTATAATCGCAAATTATAATTACATTGAATATTAGCAAATATGCTTAATGGCCAAACTTGTGATTATCTTAAAGCATAATATTATTTTGGAGTTTATGAAAAGTTATCTTTTAAATGCCTCATACCAATTTTTTGTACTCTTGATGCTTGTTGGACAAGTCAATGCCGATCAATTTATCGTACAAGATCAACATGGCCTACCCATTGAGAATGCCATATTAGAATTTTCAGTTACCTCCCCCATTACAACAAATATAACACCAGCAAATACTTTGATTATGGACCAAATCAATAAGCGTTTTGAACCTGAAGTTTTAGTGATTAAGCAACACGATTTTGTCAGTTTCCCCAATAGCGACAACATTAGGCACCATGTTTATTCTTTCTCAGCAGTTAAACCTTTTGAATTAAAACTATATTCAGGTAAATCTAAAGCGCCGCTACAGTTCAATAATGCAGGCATCTCGGTATTAGGCTGTAATATACATGATTCAATGGTCGGTTATATTTACATTGCAAACTCAACACAGGTGCTGATAACAGACAAGCAAGGTATTGCAACATTAGACCGCACTATTAAATACCAAAGTATTAAACTTTGGCATGCCAATCTATCAGGTTCTGTCGGCCAGACTAAACAAATTAACTATGCTGATTTAGTGACTAATTCGACGGATAAATCCTTATTTATAATTAAATTAGCATTGGACTCTCCAGAGCCAAGAAATACCTTTCAGAGTATATTCAAAAAGCATGGCTCATAAAGTTAGTTTACGCCGACAGGTCACTTTACTGGCTGTATCGCTGGTTATTCTGACGGTGACATGTTTATTAGCAGTGTCTTTATGGAAAACCATTACCTCACACAATCAGCAAATAAATCAAAGAATTATTAGCGCAGAAAATGTCTTAATAGAATATTTAACAGCCAAAGAAGCCTTATTGCTGACGGCATCAAAAGTACTCACAGCAGACTTTGGCTTTAAACAAGCCGTTGCCTCACGTGATAATGGCACCATAGCCAGCGTATTAGAAAATCATGGTTCTCGCATTAATGCCAGCTTAATGCTGTTGAGCGATTTAAACGGTGAAATTATTTCTTCAAACAATGACCGCTTTACCTCGGATCCAGCTTTGGCAAAAAATTTAAATACCATAAAACTTAATTTGAACAAAACTCAGTTAATGCTGATCGATGGTAATCTATATCAGCTTATTGTTCTGCCGGTGAACGCGCCAAGAACGATCGCTTATTCGGTTATTGGCTTTCAAATAGATCTAGCCTTTATTAATGAACTCAAGAGGTTGATGGCCGTTGAAGTTAGTTTTTTCTACAACGATGCCTTGATTATCACCAGCCTACAACATCTTGATGACCTCCATAACAACTATTTCAATAAAATGGATAACTCATGGTTGTTATTTCAAAGAAAACTCTATGAAAACAAAAGAATAACATTTACTAATTCACAAAATCATGACTACATTGCACAGGTCTCAGTTGATTTATCACCCAGTTATATCGAACTGGATAAACTTGTTTCAATCACCCTGCTCATCTCGTTTTTTATTATTGGCTTTACCGCTGTCGCTAGTAGCATAATTGCCAAAAACTTGACAAAACCATTGCAACAATTAACACAATTAAGCAATGACTTTGCTCAAGGAAAATATGAACATGATAAGAATATGTCAAACGGTAGTATGGAAGTGAATCACGTTTATGACAGCTTTATTAAAATGGGACAAAAGATCCAACAACGCGAACGTAAAATAAATTATCAAGCCAAACACGACTCATTAACCAATATTTATAATCGTTCAACATTTATTGACATGCTCTCAAAGCATATTGCCTCGCATGATCACCATAGCCATTGTACCTTATTAGTTTTGGCGATTAATATCCGCAACTTTAAACGTATCAACGACAGCTTAGGCTCTGATATAGGTGATTTGACCCTTAAATCTGTTGCTCAACGTATCAAAGATATTTATCAAGAAGAGATGGTGATGATCGGTCGTTTTTCTGGTGATGAATTTTTCATCGTCATCAACTTAGCTAATGGAGAATGCCAGCAAGATATTATTGAAAATTACTTAATTCACTTAAAAGCTCCCATGCAAGTTAACAAGTTATGGCTAAATTTAAACTTTCGTCTTGGTGCCTGCCTTTTCCCAGAACAAAGTAGCAATGCGAAGGAATTAGTGAGAAGAACCACCATAGCCTTGGAAGCGGCAAGAAATGAAAGTAAAACGATAAGAACTTACCAAGATGGTGAAGATGAGGCCTATTTAGAAAGGTTAAACTTACTGGAAGAGCTAAGAGCCGTAATCGCTCATAATGCTGGTGAGTTATTTATGGTTTATCAACCTAAGCTCAATTTAGACACAGGTAAAATAGAAAAAGTTGAATCATTAATTCGTTGGATAAAGCCTGACGGCCAGTTTATTTCACCTGAACTATTTATTCACTTGGCAGAACAATCAGGGTTAATTATTAAATTAACCCACTGGGTGATCGATACCGTGCTCAAACAACAACAAGCTTGGCGCGAAAATAATATCGAACTTAAAGTGGCTATTAATATTTCAGCGCAAGATATTACCCATATAGATTTTGTCGACTTTATCTTTGATACTCTAGCAAAGTACAATGCCGATCCAAACCTGATCACCTTAGAAATTACTGAGCGTGATATCATGACCAATGAAGATCTCGTCATTAGTCGTTTATGCCAGTTAAAGCAATCTGGTATTCAAATCTCTGTTGATGACTATGGTATTGGTCAATCATCGTTAGGAAAATTAAAACAACTGCCTATCGATGAGCTAAAAATAGATAAAGCTTTTATCCTTGAGCTAGATAAATCTGCGAAAGACCAATACATAGTGCAATCTACCATAGAGCTGAGCCACCAACTGGGTTTTAGCGTTGTTGCTGAAGGCGTTGAAAACAAAGCTTCACTTGATATGCTCAAAGCGATGAAATGTAATCATGTCCAAGGCTACTACATTTCACGTCCAATTAATTCAGCACAATTACTTACATGGTTAAAAACTTATGAATAAAGTTTTCGTCACTTTTGCCTTACTTATGGTTTTTTCAGTTAATTGTTTAGCGCAAGGCAAGATTTTAGCCACACCTGGCGTTTCTCAAATTGAGGGGGCTGGTGGTGGTGGCATTGTTCCTTGGGCACAATTAGCGGGGTATGCAACACAAGAAAGTGTTGCTATCAGTGGCTCATGCGCGCGCGTAACGGTAAAAGATTTCGCGCTAAATACTTGTGGTTTACAGGCAAATTTTTATGACCGTATAGAGTTATCATTTGCCAAACAAAGCTTTCAAGTAAAACCGCTTAAGCTAGACTTAAAGCAAACCATTGTAGGCGCAAAAATTAAGTTATTCGGTGATCTTGTCTACTCGGATTTGCCACAGGTGAGTTTAGGTATTCAAGCAAAAAAGTTAAAAACCAATGATGTCGCGTTTGCCTTAGGGGCAGAAAAAGACTCAGGCAGCGATATTTATATCGCTGCTAGTAAACTTCATCTCGGCTTTATTAACGGCTATAACTGGTTGTGGAATATCACTGCAAGACATACGAAAAGCAATCAAATTGGGCTGCTTGGTTTTGGTGGTGCAGATCAGAAACAAAAAATTCAATTTGAAGCCTCAACCGCTATCTTGTTAAATCGACATTTAGCCGTTGGCGTAGAGTATAGGCAAAAACCAGATAATTTGAATTTAGGTGAAAATCATTGGAAAGATATTTTTGTTGCGTGGTTTCCAAATAAAAATATCAGTCTTACATTAGCTTATGTTGATTTGGGAAGCATTGCAGCCATTAACAATCAAACCGGCTGGTATTTATCAACTATGTGGTATTTATAATGAATATAGTAAAATTTTCTCTGCTGTGTCTGGTTCTAGCTTCATGCATCGCTTGTTCTACTTCGAACACCGCTTTGGGTAATAATACCAATTCAGCGCCGACAGAAAGTCTTTATGTTGAAATGGGACAACAAGCTGCACTGGATAAAATTGTTGATAATTTAATTAATATTATTGGACAAGATGAGATAATATTTAGTCATTTTGCTGATAGTAATGTCTCACACTTTAGAAAAAAGCTAACGCTATTTTTATGCCAAATTTCAGATGGCCCATGCCAATACAACGGTGATAGCATGCAAGATATTCATCGAGGTATGCAAATAAATACCAATCAGTTCAATCATTTTGTTGAGTTATTTATTGCCGCTATGGATGCTTCTGGTATTGCCTACCCAACGCAAAATAAGTTATTAGCACGACTTGCACCCCTGAGAAAAAACATCATCAAAATATAAGCCTACAATCAGCATATTGTCATCGTCCTTACTAAGGCTCCGATCAAGCTATCTCGTCACTGAAGCTACTTAACTAAACTATATAACTAAACTATATAACTAAACTATAAATACTACTTTTAGTAGGATGAACATTATTTATCGCTTTGCTCTGCTTTATTCGGCACTGATGACATTGGAAATGGCGTAGTTGCTGAACCGGCATATAAGCTGACATGAGGGAATGGAATTTCTATACCTTGTTGGTCAAAGGTTTTCTTTATCTCCATATACATTTCATTTTTCATGGCAAGAAAGTTTTCCCGTCTTGACCAGACCGAAAATTGAATATCCACCGACGAGCTGCCAAAGCCCGTTAAAATGAATATCGGGGCTGGCTCTTCTAAGCAAATCAAATTTTTCGTGGCAATAGCCATCAATATACTGCGCACTTGTTCAATATCTTCTTTATAAGCAATCCCTATTTTTAAATCTGCCCGTCGGATCGGATATTTAGTTAAGGTGGTTACTGCACTTTTTATCATGCTTTCATTCGGAATACGGACAAACAAATTATCAAAAGTGCGTAATTTAACTGACAGTAAATCTATAGAAATCACTTCACCGGTAATATCGTTCACTCGAATGACATCGGTGATAGAAAATGGCCGCTCAATCATTAAAAACAAACCACTAATTAAATTTGATGCCGAAGTTTGTGAAGCAAAACCTAATGCAACAGTAAAAATTCCTGCCGCACCAACCAGAATGCTTAAATCGATACCAATATTATCTAATGCTGAAATGGAAACTAAGATTAAAATACCGTAAAAAATAGTTCTTTTTAAAAATAACTGCCCGTGCGCAGTCATTTTATGTTTAACCAGATTAACGATGGCGCTGCTGAGCAAACGAGCGATGATAAAGCCGATAATGAATAACAAAGTCGCTTGGATCAAAGCATATAAATGTGAAGCTTTAAGTAGGTCAATAAACGCAATAAATTCTGTCACAGTCGCTCTCTTTCTATGCAAATAAACTACTAATACTGCGAATGAGCCTGCCATGTTCGGTATTAGTTCTTGGGCTGTTAATTAACACCGCAGCTAACGCTTCAGCTGGGGCATGTTTAGCTAAATTCAATTCAACATTATCGCTATCACGTTCTCTATGTACTGATATTTCTGTCGTCCAAAGTTGATGTTCAGCATCAGCAAATAAGTGCAACAACGTCACAGGGACATTAATACGCTCTATCGTTAAAGGCTTATCATGGTTATTGATGACAGTAATAGGCGTAATGGCACGGTGCGGACGTTTTTCAATATTATTTAATTGAATACGAGCAGCGGTATATTTGGCATAACAGATTTGCCCTACCCGTGTTGAAGGACCAAACCAAGAGTCTGATGGGCGCCAAAAAGGTAAATCAAGTAAACGCTCACCTTTCGGTAATAATTGCGCCGAAAACCAAATAGGCGTACTCACGTATAGCCGCGATTTTTCGCCAGCAAGTAGTGTTAAGGGAGTATCGGGCCGCGCAACGACCGAGCGATCAGCAAGTAACGGTAACACTTGCACTTTATCAGCAGTATACTGCTGTAAATAGCGACCAAACTTTGCCTCATCAAGTGCCGAGTATTGTTCGATATCATCGACAATAATAGCATCATTGTTCTCATTAGGCGTTTCTAAATTCCAGCTATTCCATTCATTTTCTAAACGTTTAAGAATAATAGCGCGCTCACCTATTCGCCAACAACGTTGTTGTTGAAGCTCAAAAGTAAACACTCCCCACCAGGCATTATCAGCCATTTTTTAATCTCTTTTTAAGTTCAACGCAATGTTAGGCAATTAAGTAACAAAATCATTATTAGTCAGCATAAGCTTGAAGGAATTGGCTTGTTTTTCAACTAACAATAGCTTTTTATATTGCTAGATTATGCTATCTTAAAAGCCCTATGTATACAGCCAAATAAAGCAACTTACTGTGCCTTGTCTCTGTAGCTTGTTACTTTAGCTTTACCTGTTTAAAGATTAATCATCCAAGGGGATGTTTCATGACAACCTTACACATAGTTATGTCAGATTTAGAAGTCACTCATGCGACTTTCACCAAAGTAAGCTTGTTACAAAAGCGCCTGTCAGCAAATATTGTCTGGTATTTACATCATCATCAACGTTTCTTTGACCGTTACTATTTTTCTCATGAACTAGCCGATATTTCAAACAGCTTACAAGCAAACCACGCAGATAAAATTGCACAAGTAAAATCTAAAATCAACAAGCACTTTCCTGCAAGTAAGGTAGAAATCTGTCAAGATAAATACTGGTCGAAAAATGTCAATGATAATGCTGAAACTGAAGATCCTAGAGTCATCATCAGATCAACGTCTGGACTAACCTCAGCAGATCATCAATACATTAGCCACAATAAGCACACGCTATTTATCTTAAGTCAGCAGAAGTGGTTAGCTGATGGTAAAGCTATCGGGGCAATCGACCCGTTTCATGAAGATGACAGTGAAAATAAATCGGATGTTCAAGTATTTAATTTTATCCGTCAGTGGTGCTCTGTTAGTGAGAAAAAAGAGCCATTTTTATTGCATGTTATCCACATTCCGCCATTAGCCATTGAATATGAAAAGCAAATTGAAACATTACATAAAGAACAAGTGTATGGTTTTGCTAAAAAAGTAAAATGTCCCAGAGATATGATAAATTTTACCCGTGGTACACCGGAGCATGCTTTATTAACATACGTTGATGATAATAAAATAGATTTGATCGCGCTTGGCTGCAGAGAACACAGCGTGTTTGATAAGTGGCTCAATGGTTCGACAATATCAGCACTGATAACACATCAAAACGCTGATCTTGTTTTGCTTAAGACCCCTTAGCGTGATTAGCGCTTAACTCATCAAGGATGTCTGATAGATAACAGTTTCTTCGCGCCAATTATAATCATAAGAGGAGTAATACCAAATTGATTAAGTTCTTTCGCACTCAGCGAGAATTTAAAGGCTTAGCGGCACAGGTTCATAGTTCCAGACTGAACCTAAGTACCTACATGCAGGCGAGGCATTGATTGAAGATAATGGTTATTCTCGACAACTGCTCCTGCGTTGTTCTAATGACTCACATCCCTGTGAGCACCTTGTCAAAATCAATAACGCAGCAGGTAAACCTTTTAAACTCGAGCTCTGGGAGTTTTCTCAATATCCACTAACATCGAGAAGCGCTCTGAATTGGGAAGAAATTTAATCAAATTGGTATTATGCAGCAGAGCGAAAAAGTGAAGTACAACGTCTCTAAGCTAACTTAAAAAATAAATCACCAAAACCCCATAATAAGGTACCGGTAATAAGCAACGAAACTTCAAGTATACCAAGCTGTAATCGAACCGCTTGTAAAATGCTTTCAGTTTTATCGTCAAAATCATCAGCTATTAATTGTAACTCACTGTCTCTATGCGCTTCTGTTACCCTTAAAAGCCGTAGTTTTCTTTTCGTACGAGCAATATTGATACGGTGTTGAAAATTAAGTCGGCTAATTAACAGTCTCTCTTGTATTATGCCACCCAAGCTTGACCACACACCTAGGACGACAATTAGACAGCCACTACGAGAAAGCCATTCAATACCGGCAAACTCTATAACTGATAAATAAAGGCCTGACACCATTAGCAGTATCGCTAATAACCAATTGAGTAATGGATGACGTTTCGATATAGCTAAAGGCTTTATAAATGCTGGTTTGCTGGACTCATCTGCCATAAATATACTCTGTTACTTGTAGTTTATAATTTGGTTTAACATCAGGTTTAGCCGTTAACCGCTACATTAACAACAATCTAAACAACGAATAATTAACAAATAAATGGCGAAAAATAAAAACTCAATAGCTAAGACCATACACATAACACTAATAAAGATAAAAATTATACTGAAATTTTATGCTAGAGCGCTATAACTTATTCCGAGCTCAGTGACATTACAGTTATTTTTTGTCTTCGCTGTTATCACTTTCTTTATCATCTGTTTTATCACTGTCTTTAGTGTTGTTTTTACTCGGTGAATACTGTTTTTTATAATTGATATTGGCACTTATCTCTTCACCGCTCGTGGCTTCAAATGATATATTAGGTGATAGCTTATATTCAATAACCCAGCCGGCTTGTAGGCTGTTATCAGAATCAATACTTGTACCGTAGCCAACATTTAATCGTTCATTTATTTTTGCCGCTATATCTACACGCGTGCTATTACCATTAGTGCCGTTTTTACTGGTAAACGCTACGTCTTTTAGGCCCAACTGCTCACCTATTTTTTGCACTAACTTATTAGCACTATCAACGCCTAAACTAATTGCGGCACTGGTTAATGCATTGCCCTCTTGCTTAGTCAATGAGTCTAAATTACGGCCAGTGATCAATAAGGATAATATATTTTCATCAGCCATTACCGGCTCAGAGAATAAAGTGAGACGAGGACTGTGTATAGTACCATCAGCAATAATACCGACCTTGATATCATCAACAACACGAACGGCTCGAAATTGAATACTAGGGTTTTCTGGCGCGCCAAGAAACATTAATTGCCCTTGTTCAATGGTCAGGGTTTGTTTATATGCCTGAAATTGACCATTTTTTAATTCTAATCGGCCATTAAGGCTTAATTGTTGACCAGAAATGACACTTGAGGCTAAGCTTCCTTGTATTTCACTTGATAAGCCAAAACCACTGATCTTGACGTTATCTCCTGCGGTAATCGTCAGTGATACATTGTAATCCAATAGTGAATCATTCAGCTTTATATCTTGCCCACCGACGATCACTTGATCTGGGGATACACTCACCGCCGATTTAGGTAAAGAGGCTATCTTTATATCCGCTTGATCAACCAGTACATTGCCATCAACCTTGAGATGTCTATCTTGATAGTTTGCTTGTAAACTTGGCGAAACAATCAGTTTATTATCATTATTATTAACCAACGTCACTTGCTGGCCTTCAATAGTTAAATCTGCTGTTATCGGGGCAGAAAGCTTAGCTTGTCCTGTAATACTGAGTTCACCTTGCGGGTTTTGTAATTTACCTAAAAGTTCAATACGGTCTTGATGGCTGGTTAATTTAATTTTACTGTTACGAATATCTAAGCCATATTCATCAATAGCTAAATGCTCAATGTCTAGCGCGCCGTTACCTTCAAACTGTGGCTGTCGCCATGTGCCAGCTAAGGTAAAGTCTTGTACTAAGCCCATGTCAATTTTATCGATACGCTTTTGCCATTTTTTCAGCCAATCAAATTGCTGTAAATTCAACCATAGCTCACCAGAAATCTTAGCGTTATCCGTTAGCGGCCAAGCACTGGATAATTGTGCTGTTATTTTATCTTTTATCGGTAATAGTATCGTCAAGTCAGTGCTTATTTTATCCTGTTGCCATTGACCCGCAAGTGATACTGATGGAATGGTCAATAAACGTTGAAAACTCTTCTTATTATCTGAGCTCGGTTCAGTCGCGATATCAACAACAGTATCGGTTTGGTGTAGATTGAAAGCTATTTTTTTATCCACGCTATATGAGAGTAGAACTTCCCCCATAGGCATGATAATTTCTGATGTGAATTCAGGTGATTGCACACTAGTGTTAATACTGTCCCATTGTGTTGTTATGACAAAGGTTTGCTCTTGTTGCTCGCTATTAAGCGTAAAGTTTTCACCCTGCACTTGAACATCAGCGGCTTGCCATTTAAAGCGAGGTATCGATAAATTTGCACTGACAGTTTGCAGTTGTTCCGCCTGACCCAATGCACTTAGCTTACCGGTTAATGTACCCGCTATTTGTTGTGGGTATTGCTCAGAAAAGCTTGGCAACCAAGCTCTTATATTTTCTACGGTTGGTAATATTGACCATTGCTCAAAAGTTACATTTACTCCCCATTGGCCATTTTTATTTTCACCATTAACACATAAACTACCATGCCCCGTTAGACATAAATTATTGATCGTCTGCTGTGTTTTGCTAAGTTGCAATTGTTCGGCCATTAACGCTAAAGTTTGTTGTTGTGTTTTCGCGCTAAAAGCTAACTGATTAATCTGCCAGATAGCCGACATTAAATCACTATTAAGCGTGAACGGTTCCTGTCCTGGAGAACGCAATTGACCATCAAAAGTTAAATTGATCGCGGTACTATTACCAATTTTAGCCTTAACTATTGCTTGATGCTTTGTCGGCAGACCGGTAACTTTTAATGATGCTAATGCCACTTCAACATCATTAACATTAAGCGAGTCGGCCATAATATCAGCCTGCCAGCGTTCATTAAAATCTAGCGCCCAGTGTAATTTCTTACCACTAAAATCTGATAAAGCCAATTCCGCTATATTGCCTTTGCTGATAACCAGCCATTGCGCTTGTTGTTTTTTTATCAGCCAATTAACATTAACATCCTTAAACTTAACGCTGTCACTGAGTATTAATTTATCACCA
The DNA here is from genome assembly GCF_024585285.1 of Colwellia sp. M166. Classification (NCBI taxonomy): domain Bacteria; kingdom Pseudomonadati; phylum Pseudomonadota; class Gammaproteobacteria; order Alteromonadales; family Colwelliaceae; genus Colwellia; species Colwellia sp. M166. The sequence continues at coordinate 392,623 of NZ_CP040755.1, read as the reverse complement.
TTAATCTGCCCTTTTAATAACAAACTTTCTGTTGTAGGCTCATTTACATCAAACTCACCTTGCACTTCAGCCGTTAGCTCACCTAATTTTATCTCGTTACTGATCAGGGTGAAAACACCTTGATTAATGGCCATATCTAGGTCTGCTAATACTGGCCAAGCTGAGGTGATATGTTCGGTTTTATTAGTCGTAGTAGGTAAACCTTGCGGCAAAGCAGCCGTTATCGCTTGTTCATTTAAAGTACTTTTTAACTGTAATGAACTTTCGATATGAGCTTGCCAATCCAGCACATTCGCAAGCTCAGTGTTAATGTCTAATTGAATATCTTCAAACGCCTGCCACGTTGCTTGCGCTTGTATATTGGAGGTCAATCTCGGCCAATTAAGCGCAAAGGTTGCTTTAGCCTGTTTTAGAAAAACCGACTCTGTGCCTAAATCCACTTGCTGCTTGGCAGCAATTAATAAACCACGTTCTAAAAACAGTCCTCGTTGCAAAAACCAGTCAGTTGTCAATGTCAGTTGATTAGGCGATTGCAGCTGTAACGTTAATTGTGAGCCTTCGTTGATGCTACCTTTGGACTTGGCATGGGCAGAAAGCTTTGCTCCTAACACGTTAAGGTCAAGTAGATGTTGCCAGCGCTTACGCATATCAATATAGCCAGACGCTTTAATATCATGTTCATCAAAGGTCAAGGCTAAGCTAGCGACACTGACTTTGCTACCAACCAAGGCTAATTTTTTGACGCTCAATTCGCTAACATGATGCTGGATGTTAGCCGTAGACGATAACTGGTTATACTGTAGATTAGCGACATTAATTTTTTTAACCTTAACGGCAATAGGCAGTTTGACCGTACCCAGTTCAGGCCAACTATTATCCTTAGGCTGACTTGCTGTATCATCGCTACTCGACACCGTTAACGTATCCAACGCTAGGCTTTGACACGAGATTAAACCATCAATTAAATGCCACCATTGGCAGTTGATTTCCAGCGCTGTTGCTTTTACTTCTTGCTGATCTTGTTGCCAAGATAAATCAGCTAAGTGAATACCCGACTCTATTGTACCACTGACTTTGCCAATAGTTAGCTCTACTGGTTGAAATGGGGTCAGTCGTGCCATTAACCATTGCAAGCCAGATTCAGAGCTATAAAGCCAAGACAACATTAGCAATATGATAGCCATTAACACGGTAACAATTAAACTCGTCTCCTTAAGCAGCATGCTTTTATTCACTCGCGTCATAAATCTGGTCCTATAGTGATATGAACACGCCAATCTTTATTGCCATCAAGGGCTTTTGCAACATCAAAACGAATAGCGCCAACCGGTGTTACCCATCGCAAACCTGTACCGACTGATTTCTGTAATTTCCAATCCCGCCAGTTATTAAAAGCATTACCTTGATCAGTAAATATTGCCCAACGAAAGTCTTCCTTAAATAAGTAGTCGACTTCAATACTCGAGGCTAAGAGGTGCTTACCACCGAGCAAAACACTATCTGCAATCGGTGACAAGCTTTGATGTTTATAACCTCTAACTGAGACATCACCACCGGCAAAAAAACGATAATTGGATGGCATAGAGCGATTAAAATCATCGGTATCCATCCAGGTAGTACCTACACGTGCTCGCAATAATAAGCGCCAATCATCATTGATTGACCAGATACGCTTTATCCGTTGATCCGTTTGTAAAAAGGTAATGTTGGGATCACTCAACTGCTCGCCACTAAAACGAAAGACACTTTGCCAACGCCAGCCTTGCTTAGCCGAAAAAGGATCGGTAACACTGTAATAATTCAGTTGCCATGACGGCACAATATACTCAAGGCTACTACTGACATCAGCGTCGGATTGTAACTGCTCTTGTGCCATAACAATGGACCATTGGCTAGTCCAATGATCATTAATTTTATTAGCTAACATCGACTCAAAAGTGAAAATTTCACTGCGGCCAATTTCTTCATTTTTAATCTGATAACTGATCAGGTTTATCCACTGACTAGAGGCTTTTTCTAACGGTATTTGGTACTGAAAGGTGGCATGGATATCTGCTCGGTCTAATTTTACTTCATTTAAATCTAAGGCAGCTATGTATTGGTGTGCTTTGTCATTTACCCGTCTATTTTTCCAACTAACACCTAATTTACCACCACTGTCGGTGCCATAACCCAACAATGTTTTTAACTCATATTTTTCGGTGTCCGCTATAGAAAGACTAATATCTACAGTTTCAGTAGTATGATCGATGGCTTGTTCAACAACCACTGATTTAAAAAAACCAGAACGATTAAGTGCTTGTTGGCTCGAGATAATATCGCGTTGATTATAATTTTGTCCTGAACGTATGTTTGAGTAACTATTGACTAAATCATGTGATAGCTCGGTACCATCAATATTTACCTTGTTAATTGTGTAGCGAGTACCACAATCAAAAGTCCAAGCAACATTGGCAACAAGTTGTGTAACATCAACGTTAAGTACACTGCGACTGAAGCTAGCATTTAGTAAACCTAATTCTTGTGCTTGGCGCTGTAATGTAGACTTAAACTGGCTGTAATCACCGTGATTGACAACTTTCCCTTGACTAAAAGGATGTTTCGCAACGAGTTGTGATAATTCACTCAATTCATTCTGACAATTGAGGCTAATATCAACCTTATTCCAACGTACTGGTGCTTTTAAATCGATTGTCAATATTTTGGTATTTTTATCACTTTGTAGCTCATCTGATAATGCTAATATCGGCTGATAATAACCCAAGGCTTGTAGTGCACTACGAGTTTTACTCAGAATATAATTATCTGATTGAGGGAAGCCTAGCACTGACAACGGAATGATATTGTCAGTGCTGTTTAAGTTTCTCAAGATATTGGTTTTTAGTGCCGCATCGACACCATTTATCGTGATAGCTGTACCCGCTTTTTCGTCATTTTGAGCTGACTGAACTTTAAAAGCGCTCACGAACATCAAAATAATAATAAATGTGTAGATTTGTCGAATTTGATATCTGTAATTCAGCTGTTTCAATAGTTATCCATGGCTGCTTGGCCGTTTAAATTGCACGGTCTGTCACAATTATGACGACTTTATTAGCAAAAATAATTAAATAAGCTAAGCGCGGTATATTATTGAGCACGAAATCTGACCAATAGGCAGATCACCAACAGCAACGAGAATAAACCTCATCAACTGCTGCAGCTCATTTATAACCAGCGTTTCTTCTTAAATACTACCAGTAATGCAACTGAGATCACCACCATTACAGTTAAAAGAATAAAATAGCCATTCTCAGCTTTAAGTTCAGGAATATATTCAAAGTTCATTCCATAGATACCCGCAAGAAAGGTTAAAGGGACAAACAATGCTGTGATCACTGTTAACACCCGCATGGTGGCATTAAGTTGATGTGAAGTCACTGACATATAACCATTAATTAAATCACCACAAATATCATAATACATTTGTGAAAGACTCAAAAGTCGATCTAAACGCTCGCGTAAATCATTAACGGTATGTATTTCTTTATCTGTGATCAAATCAGTATCATCATCATCAACATAAGCTTTTAACGTATCTCCCATACTGACATGATAGTTGAAAGTACGTCTTATTTTCACCAGTTGTGAGCGGTGTGAGGTAATTTGCTTCATCATGCGATCATTACCACTTAACTGAAATTTGTCTTCAATTTTTTCCAGTTCAGCTTCAAAGGTAAAAAGCTCTTTAAGATAGTAACCACAACTGCAATGAAAAAGTCTTAATGCCATATGAATAGGGCTACGTTTAAGATACTTCTCACTATTTTGATTAAATAGTTCGTTAATGGCCAATGAGCTCTGCGGATGACGAGTTATTAACAAGCGTTTACCAATAAACAAACTGATTTGTAAATGACCAAAGCGTAAGCCATCATCATTCGCCACTATGCCGCGATACAACATAAAGATGTAATCTTTGAATAATTCTATTTTAGGCGGATGGCGTTCTCGCTGAGCATCACTAATAGCCAGAGGATGGCAATTAAAATCCATTAGTAACTTTTTTTCATCCTCCAATTCAACATTATCAAGATCTACCCAAAGCGTTGTTTGCTCATCTTTTTGCCATTGCTCTATTAATTCGCGGCCACCAAATAAAGTTTTTTCCGTTGGTGATATCAACATACATTTTATCATTTTACACTCTCAATATCCCCAGCTTGCTAGGGATGATTTGTGATCTTAGTTTTTGACCCTAATGTCAAAAAAATTAATAACTACTCGCTAAATATTTATCAAGGTTCTACATTACTCATTATTTTCAATTACTCACATTATATCGTTCATCTAATAAACAATAACATGGCCGAATCATTAGCCGCCTTATGGAGGTTAACTCTCGCTGAGTGGGCAATAACTCAATCAACTTGGTATAAAGTTAACTTAATTTCTCTTGATTGTAATACACTTAACTGTAAATACGAATAAAATCGATTAAGCAATAACGTTAAACTATATAACAACAATAACAGCTAAAAAAAAGACAAATGACGACTAAACAATTACTTAAAATAAAATACCAGAGTGTTTTAATAACGCTTTTAAGGATAATTCAATGTTAGAAAATGCCATAGACAAATTATCCTTGGTCATTAACGACATATTAATTGCCGAACACACGCCACAAATTGCTGAAATCATGACCAGCGCTATTGACACCTTGGCACCAGAGCAATTTTCTTTACTTATAGAAGCGCTACCACAAGATAAACGCTTAAGTGTTTGGGCAACTTATCCTGAAGAAATACAAAGAGCCGCTTTTGTTGATATGGGGCAAGCAACCAGAACAAGTTTAATTGAGGCGCTAACTGATGACGAATGTTTCGAGTTGCTAGCACAGCTTGATGTTGATGATGTTATTGAAATTGCGGAAGAAATTCCTAGTCGGCTATTAAAGTATGCCATAAAGCAATTAGATGACTCACAACGAAAGTTGTACCAACAAGCACAGCAATTTAGTGTCGACAGTGTCGGCCATTGGTTAGATTATAATTATGTCCGCATTTCAGAAAAACTGAAAATTATTAGTGCTCAATTACTTTTACATAAAGGACTTGCGCCCTATACCGAAGACTTCTATGCAGTAAATAAGGAAGGTATTTTAACCGGTACTGTTGCCATTAATACCCTGTTACCTAATAACGCAGAAGGCACATTAAAAGAACTTTTTTGCCCGGAAATAGTGCGACTAAACGCTAACGAAGAACTAACGCTCGCGGCAGAAGCCGTCATACTGTCTGGAAAAATGTCACTTCCTGTCGTTGATGACAATGAACGCTTTCTTGGTCGTTTTACAATAGAAACAGCTTACCAAGTTAAACAAGAGTCACAAACAGAACAAATCACGACAGCTGCGGGTTTAAGTAATGACGAGGATTTATTTTCTAGCGTACGAACCAGTGCGAAAAACCGTGGCATTTGGTTAGGCATTAATTTATTAACAGCATTTTTAGCCTCATGGTTTATTGGCTTTTTCGAAGCTACATTGCAACAAGTCGTGGCATTAGCAGTATTAATGCCGGTAGTTGCATCTATGGGGGGTGTTTCTGGCAGTCAAACCTTAACGGTTATTGTCCGCGGCCTCGCCTTAGGTCAAATAACCGATTTAAACCGTAAAGTATTACTGCGAAAAGAACTCAAAGTTGGTGCGCTAAATGGTTTAATTTGGTCACTGGTGATCGGGTTAATCACTTACCTTTGGTTTGATAGCTTAGTACTCAGTTTAGTGATCGCTTTGGCCATATTATTAAATTTATTGACCGCCGCCGCATCTGGCGTCATGATCCCGGCATTATTAAATCGATTGAATATTGACCCTGCCTTATCAGGTGCGGTTATTTTAACCACGGTAACCGATATTGTTGGTTTCGTTGTATTTTTAGGATTAGGCAGCTTATTGCTGCTTTAAGAAAGTAATACCTATCCAGCGAAAGTAGCCACTGGATTGGTAACAATAACAGGAATTAAGTAATGCCCGTAGAAACAATCACTTGGATTGCCATTGCATTTTGTATTTCGCAATCTGCCATTTTTTCTGGTTTAAATTTAGCCTTTTTCTCACTCAGCCGACTACAACTAGAAGTTGAAGCCAATAAAGGTAATAAAGCGGCTAAAAAAGTCCTCGCGCTAAGAAATGACTCTAATTTTTTATTAGCCACTATTTTATGGGGTAACGTCGGCATAAATGTATTACTGACTATGTTGTCGGATTCAGTGCTCGCTGGTGTTGGCGCTTTTCTTTTCTCCACTATCGTAATTACTGTCGTGGGTGAGATCACCCCACAAGCCTATTTTTCTCGTAATGCATTAAAAATGGGCAGTATGCTTTCACCTATTATTCGTTTTTACCAGTTTTTGCTTTATCCCGTCACTAAGCCAAGTGCATTAATACTTGATGCTTGGTTAGGTAAAGAAGGTATTACCTATTTAGGTGAGAGTGAATTAGGCAATATTATTAAAGAACATATTCGCGCCGAAGAAGCCGACTTGAATCATGTTGAAGGTATTGGGGCACTGAATTTTTTCGCCTTAGATGAAATTAAAGTAACAGAAGAAGGTGAAATTATTGATCCTAATTCTATTATCGCCTTACCAACAAAACTAGATTTACCCATTTTACCCGATAGTTATTCTGGTGCTGATGATCCATTCCTCACCATGCTGAACCACTCAGGCTATAGTTGGGTGGTATTAACCAATCTTGAAGGTGAACCTTTGCTGGTGATTGATGCTGATGGTTTTTTACGCAGTGCCTTATTTCAATCGGAGAATTTTGACCCATACAATTACTGTCATCGCCCGGTAGTGATCACAGATGAAAACACCTCATTAAATGAAGCCATTTTAAAAATGAAAGTAAATACCTCTGTTGATCAAAACTTTGATGGCGTTATAGAACACGATGTTCTACTGATATGGGGTGACACTAAGCGTATTATCACCGGTGCAGATATTTTTGGCCGCTTACTTAAAGGTATGCTGCCACCGATGGAAAGTAACGCTAAAACTAGCATTTAAAGATATTTTATCTAAATATTTCAGTGCTTTATTAGCATTACAAATAAAGCCCGTTACTTGCGTAACGGACTTTTTTTAACTGCTTATTTATGCGATTTTAGCGTTCAGCCAATGTCCGAGGTTAGCTTAAAAAACAAAGTCTTCACTGTCTAATGCCATCATCGAATCGACACCATTACTAATGCAAGCTGCATGACCTTTTGCTCGCGGTAACATACGTTGAATGAAAAACTGTGCTGTTTTAATTTTCGCTTGATAGAAGGCTTTATCTTCTGTGCCTTGTGCTAGCTTAGTTTGGGCAACTTTCGCCATTTTTGCCCAGAAATACGCTAAGGTGACATAACCAGAGAACATTAAGTAATCCACCGATGCACCACCGATTTCATCTGGGTTTTTCATCGCTTTGGCGCCGATAGAGGCCGTAAGTTCATGCCACTCTTTCGCGTAAGCCATAATAGGTTGAATAAACTCTGCCATTTCGGCATTGTCCATATTCTCTTGGCAAAACACCCTCACGTCTTTAGCAAAAGGCTTTAATACTTCACCTTGAGTACCAATAATTTTACGCGCAAGTAAGTCTAATGCCTGAATACCGGTAGTGCCTTCATATAAACAACTAATTTTGGTATCACGCATTAATTGTTCCATGCCCCACTCTTTGATAAAACCATGACCACCGAAAATTTGTACGCCATGACTGGTACATTCAAAACCTAGCTCAGAAAGAAAGGCTTTTGCGATGGGTGTTAGAAGCGCTAACTTAGTTTCAGCATCAGCTTTAACCGATTCATCTTTTTCAGCATGACCAATATCAACCAGCTGTGCTAAATATGAAACAAGCGCACGGCCACCTTCAGCTATAGATTTTTGCGTTAACAACATTCTACGTACATCAGGGTGGACAATAATGGCATCTGCTGGGCCATCAGGGTTTTTTACACCACTAATTGAACGCATTTGTAAGCGATCTTTAGCATAGGCTAGTGCCCCTTGAAATGAGGCTTCAGCCGCAGCAACACCTTCACTTGCTACCCCAATACGAGCAGCGTTCATAAAGGTAAACATACATTTAAGGCCACGGTTAGGTTCACCAATTAAATGACCTTTCGCGCTATCAAAATTGATCACACAAGTCGCATTACCATTGATACCCATTTTATGTTCAATAGAGCCACAGCTTACGCCATTTCTATCTGCGATAGTGCCATCATCATTAACATTAAACTTCGGTACAATAAATAACGAAATACCTTTATTACCTTCTGGCGCACCAGGAATACGGGCAATAACAATATGCACAATATTGTCAGACAAATCGTGCTCACCAGCCGAAATGAAGATTTTCGTACCGGTTAATGAGTAACTGCCATCCTCATTCAATTCTGCTTTAGTGCGCAACATGCCTAAATCAGTACCACAATGCGGCTCTGTTAAACACATAGTGCCAGTCCAATTACCTTCAACAAGCTTTGGCATAAACTGTTGTTTTTGTGTTGCTGTACCATGCGCTTCAATAGTAGCTAATGCACCATGGCTTAAACCGGGATACATAGCAAAACTATGGTTTGCACTTGAGAATAGCTCAGCAATACTGATATTAAGTGAGTGTGGTAAACCTTGGCCACCAAACTCTTCTGATTGAGATAATGTTGGCCAACCACCTTCAACATATTGTTGATACGCTTCTTTAAAGCCATCTGGTGTAGTCACAACGCCATCGGTCCATGTACAACCTTGTTGATCACCGATTTGATTTAACGGAGCGACAACTTGTTCAGTTAATTTTGCGGCTTCACCGATAATGGCATCAACCATATCTGTACTTGCATCTTCATAACCTAAATGTTGATAGTGACTTTCACAATCAAGCAACTCTTGCATAACAAACTTAACATCACGAATGGGTGCTTTATATTCAAGCATGTGGTTCTCCAAATAATTATTTCTGGCTAATATGGTCAATTGACTATTTGGATGATTTCTTCACACAAATAACATCGTCTAATACTGCATGCTAAATCACTCACAAGTATTATCCAAATGAATAATACTTATGACCATATATTCAGTTTAATTATAAACAACTATTTTAGTTCTCAAAACTATTTTTTAAATAATCAGTAAATAATCATTTTTATTCATTTAATCAAGCGATTAATGCCCCTATTAGCGGCTAAAGTGATTTATGTCACAGTATTATTCATTTTAAGAATAGTACCCCATCAAAACAATCGATTGGTTTAATTTAATCATTAGACTTAGCATGAATTGGTAATTAAATGTTCAGTTAAGTACCAGAAGGTTATGAATAAGTAAGGCTTAGTGAATTTACTGCTCCATGCCCTATTGGTAATAAAGCCGCTTTAATTACGCAACATTACATACTTACAGGTTAGCAATAAGAACGCTTAAGCGTTATACATATTCTATAAAAAAACAATATGTTAAATAACAGAGTAACTATCAGTTAGTATTGGGGAAAGAAATGAATAATACAGCAAAAACTTTTAAGCACTCACTGCTAGCGTTTGCCATGATCGGTGCACAGCAACAGCAAGTGCTCAAGAAGCAGAGTTATAGGTAGTATAAAGCAGACAAAGATATAGAAAGAATTTTTGTTATCGCATCTAAACGCTTGAAAGGCTTACAAGAGTCACCCGTTACCGTTACCGTGGTAAATAGTAAAGCGATAGAACAAACTAAAGTTATGGACATGAATGATCTGCAAACACTTGTGCCAACTTTACGAGTAACACCATTACAACGCTCAGTAAATACTAATTTCGCCATTCGTGCTTTTGGTAACGGTACTAATAATACCGGTATTGAACCATCCGTTGGGGTGTTTGTTGATAGCGTATATCGTTCACGCGCAGCTGCTCAAATTGGTGATTTACCGCGGGTTTATTAGTCAAAATATTACATCTTAAGCTGCATTTAGCAGCCAATAACGTTAATGACATTGCTTTAACTGCTGAACAAACAAAGGAGTAATACGCAATCGAGTAGCGATAGAAGCAATAAAGACAATGAATGGATTGTAGAAAATAGCATGCATTACAATCCATTCATGTGATACTAAAGGCTACAATGCTCGAAACAGCTCAATCAAAGCACTCGATTGATATAATCACAGGAAATATTATTTTATGATCACCGTTCACCATTTAAATAAATCTCGTTCCAAGCGCGTTATCTGGTTGCTTGAAGAACTTGATATGCCTTACACATTAGTAAAACATCAGCGTGACCCAAACACTAACTTAGCGCCTGAAAGTTTAAGAGCAATTCATCCTCTAGCGAAAGCACCAATCATTGTAGACGATAATGTAACCCTGTGTGAATCTGGCGCTATTATGGAATATATTCTCAATCAAAGTCCTCATGAGCAATTAAGGCCAACACAAAATACCCAAGAATATTATCAATATTTAGAGTGGTTACACTTTGCAGAAGGTTCACTAGCCTTACCTGTTATTTCTACTTTATTGATGGGCATGGAAAAGCGTTCAGGTGCATCACCTCTCGATCATTACATCGCAAAAGAAATAGCTTTAGACTTTACTTATATTGATAACACGTTAAGTAAGCAAACTTATTTCGCCGGTGACAATTTTACCGCTGCTGATATTATGATGACCATTATTTTAGAAATCGCCGGTACTTTGCAGCTAATCGACAATAAAGCGCACATTAAACGTTATCTTGAAACGGTTCAGCAAAGACCTGCCTATCAATTAGCCACCAGCCAAGGATAAAAACATTTTATATGATACCAAGCACAGCAAATGCGTGATCTGTTTGGTATTATGGTTGAATCCCTGTATAAACAACAATAAATATTGAATGACTCAAAGGTAAGAAAATGGAAATGATCAACGTAGCAATTGAAAATAACGTGCATGTAATTACGCTAAATAACGGCAAAGTCAACGCCATATCGCCGCAAGTTATCAGCGAAATACATACTGCTTTAGATCACGCTGAACAAGAAAAAGCGATTGTAATTTTAACCGGCCAAGCGGGAATATTCTCTGGCGGATTCGATTTAAAAACCATGAAATCAAGCCCAGAAGCCGCTATAGGTTTAGTAACGCTTGGCTCACAACTTGCGCGTAGAATGTTAGCTTTTCCAACCCCCATTATTGGTGTTTGTACTGGTCATGCTATCGCTAAAGGTGCATTTTTAATGCTCAGTTGTGATTACCGCATTGGTTGTGCAGGTAACTTTAAAATCGGCTTAAATGAAGTTGCTATTGGTATGACAATGCATAATGCCGGTATTGAAATCGCCCGTAACCGCCTACCTATTAATTACTTAACACGTGCAGTGATCAACGCTGAACTTTTCTCTCCAGAAGCGGCTACTGTTGCAGGTTTTCTTGATGTAGTGGTTGAAGAAGAGCAATTAATGGCTACAGCACAAGCGGTTGCCAAACAAATGCAAACGCTAAATATGACCGCACATCACGGTACAAAATTAAAAGAGCGAGCTGAAATATTAGCCTCGTTAGATGCCGCTATTGAAATCGATAAGAAAAGTATCATCGCTTTATAGCTGTGTTTTATTGTCGCTGCCATACATGGGCCAACGGCAATTACTATACGAGTGTAGAGTAAAATATCAATAATGACTTTGCTCTGCACTCGCTTTTTCTCACCTTGAAGGTCTCATAATGATCAAAAAAATAATAATATCAATCATTGTGCTCACCACCCTTGCCTATGTTGGCAGTGCGTGGTTTTTTTCCTCTAAAATATTACACTTAGGACTCACCGAGTGCAGTGTTGAACACTTTGTATTTTGCGGCGATCCAAGTACACAAGACATTCCCTTTGAAGACGTCAGCTTTAAAACCATTGACGATTTCACTATTCCCGCCTGGTTTATGCCTGTTGAAAATGCTAAGCAGGCAATACTATTAGTGCACGGCAGAACAGCCAATCGTCACGAGGGCATGCGCTATGCAAAAAGCCTTATTGATGCCGGTTACAGCGTTTTAGCCATCGATTTACGTCATCCTCGCCAAGATCCTAATATTTTGTCGACTATGGGCTATCACGAACAGAAAGATGTTATTGCCGCACTCGACTATTTAACATCCGTAAAAGGTTTCGACTCGATTGGTGTTATAGGATTTTCAATGGGCGCTGCAACTAGCATAATCGTTATGGCTAAAGACCCTCGGATAAAAGTTGGTGTTTTTAGTGGTGGTTATGCAAACTCGATGGACGTACTCGCTGAACAAGCCGCCATTATTTATGGCCTACCTCGATATCCATTAATGCCATTGGTGGAGTTATTGTTTCAATGGCGCGGTGATTTAAATACCGACGAAACTCATCCAGAAAACTATATTGCTGACATATCGCCGCGACCTATTTATATTATGCACGGTACTGCTGATACGACAGTTGATTTTCACCATGGCGAGCGTTTATTTGCTGCAGCAAAGCAACCAAAACAGTTTTGGCAAGCGCAAGGCGGCGCCCATACCCGACTTTGGCAATTAGACAAAGAAAAAGCAGAAACCAGCGTGGTCGCCTTCTTTAAGCAATACCTTTGATAAAATAACCATAGCTTTGACAGATAGGCTTGAGATTGCTTATGTCTCTGGCTTGCTATTAGCCCCAAGCGTATGTGAGTATAGCGATACTTTCATCAAAATAGGCAAACCATGAAAGATTGTAATCAATGTGGAAAATGCTGCATAAAATATGGTGATGGTGATCTTTCTGCTACGCAAGAAGAAATTGATCTTTGGGAAATATTTAATCCTGATATTTTCGAATACGTTAAACACAATGAAATTTGGTTCGATCCTAAATCGGGTATTAGACTCAAGCGTTGTCCTTTTCTCGGCATAGCAGCGAAAACAAGCCCTAATGAAGCAGATAAATATACCTGTAGTATTTATTTAGATCGACCTGAAGATTGTCGCCATTATCCTAGCTTGATCAGTGAAATGGTGCGAGATGGATGCGAAATGATTGAAATAACTGACCTACAGCAGCCTAAAAAAGCGCAAGTTCGGCTTGATTTTTTAATGCAAGATAGCCGCCCGCCTAGCTTTTCATAATAATACCAATTCCATTATATAGAATAACTATATTCACAAAATAATCGTTGTTCTCAAAACGCAGCTAAGTACTGAGTGCGAACAAACTCAATAGGCTTGATATAATAAAATTAATTCGGTTTAATGAATAAAAAATAGCGCCTAAAACGACGCTATTTTTCATCAATAACGTTTAATCGGTTGTTGGTTCATCATGTAATTCAATATTAAGCTCTAATACGTTCAAATCGCCATCTTTATTATCAAGGTTGATGGAAAAGCTTTCATCGGAAACATGAATATATTTACGGAGTACCACTAAAATATCTTCGGTAAGTTGTGGTAAATAATCTGGCTGTTTATTTCTACTGTTACGCTCATGAGCCACAATAATTTGTAGGCGCTCTTTTGCCTTAGAGGCCGTAGTTACTTGCTTTTCTTTTTTCCGTAAAAAATAATCCAATAGTGCCATGTTATCCTCCAAACATACGACTGAAAATGCCTTTTTTCTCGGCAGTTAAAAATCTAAATTCAACAGTTTCACCTAACAGGCGATCAACAACATCTTGATACGCTTTGCCGGCATCACTTTCAGTATCTAAAATGACTGGCTCTCCGGCATTAGATGCCTTAAGCACCGCTTGTGACTCTGGGATCACACCTAACAGAGGAATCGAAAGAATATCTTTAACATCTTCAACACTAAGCATTTCGCCTTCTTCCACACGTTTAGGCGAATAGCGTGTTAATAATAAATGCTCTTTTATTGGCTCTAAGCCCTGTTCAGCTCTGCGTGAACGGCTTGCCAACATACCTAAAATGCGATCTGAATCTCGAACTGACGATACCTCTGGGTTAGTCGTCACTATAGCTTCATCCGCATAATACAATGCCATCATGGCACCGGCTTCAATACCGGCAGGAGAGTCGCAAATGATATAATCATAAGTTTTACCAAGCTCTTCTAATACCTTGCCGACATTTTCTTTATTTAATGCATCTTTATCACGTGTTTGTGACGCAGGTAAAATAGACAAACTGCTCACGCGCTTGTCTTTAATTAACGCTTGATTTAACGTTGCTTCACCATTAATAACATTAACAAAATCATAAACAACACGGCGTTCACAACCCATAATTAAGTCAAGATTTCGTAAACCTATATCAAAATCAATTAAGACCACTTTATGGCCTTTTAATGCTAAACCAAGACCGATGGCAGCACTTGATGTGGTTTTACCAACACCACCCTTGCCAGATGTAACAACTATTATCCGTGCCATAGACCGAATATCCTTTATAAGTTAAGTATTAAATAAGTTTTGACGATGTTAATTCGCTATCTGTCAAATGTATATATGCCGGTGAACCCCAATCTTTTTCCATTGATTCACTAAGCCAATAATTACCGTTAATAGACACTAATTCCGCCTCAAGGCTTTGGCAATATATTTGTGCCTTATGATGCCCTTTTGCGCCGGCTATTGCACGCCCGCGTAAGGAACCATAAACATGAATATTACCATCGGCAATCACTTCGGCACCCGCTGACACTGAACCAATAATCACTAAGTTTTGTTCTTTAGCATATACTTGTTGACCCGAGCGTATTTGGCCACGGTGTATTTTATCGGTGTATAGTTGCATCGGCGCTGCAGCAACTACGGCGTCAATCTTTTCTACTAACGGCTCTTCGACTGTCGATTGTGCTACTGTAACAGTTTTTTCAATAACTTTTGCTTTGGCGGTATTAACAAATGAAAAACCAAGCTCACGTACCAAGTTGCGCTGCTCTTTTGTAATTGAGCCGGTAAAGCCAACAAAGGTAAAATTAAATTCTGTAATTAGTGTTTTTATCGCTTGATAGTCTATATCAGTAGCGAGCTTCTCAATATTAACAACAACGGGCACGAGGGAGAAAAAATCGGGGGCTTGAGCTACTTTTTTTGCTAAATCAGCGCGTATATCGGCTAAAACTGAGGTTTTCAAATGTAAAACAGATAGGGTGAAACTTGTACCTTTAAATTCAATACTGGCATCAGCCATAATAAAGTTTTTCCTAAATAAAACAATTTAATATCAGTATTACCACTCTACCAATAGTGGTGGCAATACTGAAAATGAAAATATTTAACCTGAGTTCGAGATAAGAATTGTTTTATAAAAATTAATTACAATTCAAAACAATGAGTTAAATTTCTAGTTTGATAGTTTTCTTAGTTCAAGCTTAACTCACGCGTCGATAACGAGTCTCGGCTTTAGCATCCTGCCTCGCACTACCGTCTCCAGCCATGGAGGCATATTGCAAGTGAGTTAAGCGTAGAAATTAGGAAAAACAGTCGCTAGAGAAACATTGATGATTCCGAATTCAAGTTATTTATAAAGCGCTTTTTAACGTTGAAATCAACGTATTTTGCTTATGCTGATAACGCTCTATCTTATTGTTTGCCATTAACAATGAATAACTTAAATTAATTGACGCTACGAGTAAAGCACGTTCGCTACTAACAACACCGGTATTTTTTTTAATCTCGTCACACATGGCAGCGAGTTTGTTAGCTGCTTGCTTTAAATCCTCTACATCTTCACTTGAACAAGTAAACTGATGTTGTTTACCCATAATTTGAATGTTGATGCTTTTAGAGTCTTCAGCAAACATTAATTTACCTCATCTACACTTTGTAATTTACCTAGCAGGTTAGTTAAAGTTTCATTGGTTTGGCTACGCTTTTCTTCACCTTCAAGGATTTCAAGTTGCAGCATTTCATTTTCATCAGCAAGCGTAGACTTTTCTTGTTCTAGCTCGACTACTTTACTTTTTAGTTGATTGTTTTTTTCAATAATGTCTTCGATCAGTTGTTCGAGTTGTGGGAGAGTATTTTCTAACATAAGGCGCTCTGGTTAACTGTAAATTTAAGGCGGCAAATTTAATCTAAAGTGAGGAAGAATGCTACTGTTAACCACTAATATCCGCTTAAATTATGTAACAAATAGCTACCTTAGCTAAAATCAGACAAATATGCTCAATAAACATACACTAATTAATTATATTAACCAAAAAACCTGAGCGCTTAACTCCGTACTGATGACGAGTTATTTATTCTGGATCGCTTAAAAAGTGTCCCGTAAATCAATAAATGTTTTCTTGCCTCTATTTGGGCTATTTTTAATCATGTGTATAGGCGATATATTTTTATCATAGCCCTCATAACCTGCGGTGATATCCTTAATCATCTTTTCGTCGAGTAATTTAAATGCCATTGACCAGTCGGTGAATGACCTATGTTCAATTTCTCCCTGATAAAACACATCTAAACTTGTATGGCGATCATCTTCAAAAATAGTTTGATATAAAGCATCAACCTTGCTCTTATCTCCTTCTAGAATCTGCATGACTTCTCGGTCATAATAAATCAACATGCCGGTTATACCGAGCTTTTGGTTTTTCATGCGAGATTTTTCCAGTAAATCAATTAACTCTGCCTCTGTTAAGCCTGCAGGTACAACGCTGGTATAGAGTAATTCGAACATCATGAGTAACTTCCTTTTATTGTTATTGCTCTAACGCTATCAATAACACTTATTGCAACTAATTATATTATTTTAATCACTGTCATAATAATTGATTTTTAGGTTGGTATTTTTCAATCCAATCCATTGCTAATGCTTTTGCTACTTTTTGATTTTCAGTGATAAACCAACGATACGACACCACATTATCAGCAGAAGTTTTCCCGACTAGCGCTGCTAAAGTAAGCTGAAAATCATTGCCAATAGCACATCCCACGTATAATACGTCACTTGTCTCATTCAATAACACGAAAACACCTTGTCCTAAAGGAGCTTGCTCTAGCTTTTCGGGAAAATCAAAAGCGTAGGTAGATTGCCTAGACACGCGGTCGTCTTTTTTATCTTTATGACTAAATCTCATGGTAACTTCTCCAAAAAATAGTCAGAGATTAACATATAGCACCTTGCAAGCAAGAAACAAAAATTATCTAAAAATTATCTAATTATCTTAATTATCTTAATTATCTTAATTATCTAATTATAATTATCTAGCCACCCATAATAACTCTACTCAATATCCATTGTATTGCTTGTTGCCCTTCAGCTTAAATTGATGACTTATTTATCAAGTATATTGCGGGTTTGCTCGTTATTGTATATTACTAATGAGCAAAATATTGAGTTTTGCTCATATGTTAAGCAAGCTTAGCCCTACGACACAGCGTAAGCTCAGTTTTTGACTGTTATTTCAGATCGGTTATGCACTATTTAAATAAGCTTGCGCATTGGTCATACCGTGCGTACGCTTCAAGCCAATTATCAATTATCTAGCCACCCATAATAACTCTACTCAATATCCATTGTATTGCTTGTTGCCCTTCAGCTTAAATTGATGACTTATTTATCAAGTATATTGCGGGTTTGCTCGTTATTGTATATTACTAATGAGCAAAATATTGAGTTTTGCTCATATGTTAAGCAAGCTTAGCCCTACGACACAGCGTAAGCTCAGTTTTTGACTGTTATTTCAGATCGGTTATGCACTATTTAAATAAGCTTGCGCATTGGTCATACCGTGCGTACGCTTCAAGCCTACATGTTCACTAAATTCACATAAGTGCTCTGCTGTACCTACCGCGCCGGTAAAAATACCTTCAAAGTTAGTGGTCAACTTTAACCAACCTTTATCACTGATCTGTAGTCTTACCAGTATCTTAGTTACCTTAGGATTAATAGCGCCACGCTTATCATCTCTGAGTATGCGGCCGGTTTCATCCACAAGGGTGAAGTAATCTTGTAAGTTGAATCGAATACCTGTGGTTTTACTTTTTTGTTCATTTCCGCTAAAAGACAGTAACACGGCTGGTTGTCTGCCTTTTATTGCTGCTTTAATACGTAATTGGATACTGGTGAAGTCGGACTGCTCCGGTGTCGATGCAATACCCGCACGGACGGGGTTTAAGTCAACATAAGCCATGCACGACAGCAGTGCGCCTTCATCCAATAAGGCTTGTGATTTAAAGCGTCCCTCCCAAAAATGTCCTGTACATTTATCTTCTCGGTTGGCTTGACGGGCGATAGGCTCATTTAACGAGCGCATAAACCAGCTGATATCGATTAACCGTTGTTTATAGATGTTCACGGTTTCTTCAACTATTGCCAGTTGAAACTTATCGAGAGGATGTTTACTTGTGTATTGCTGAGTCAGCAATGTGCCTTTAAATAAACGATGCCAACGTGTTAATACGTCCTCAGTCGTCCAATCCTTAGCTTGTTCACTATCTACATGTAATACCAGATGTAAATGATTATGCATGACAGCATAAGCACAAATATCAATGGAAAACACTTGTGCTAATTGGAATATACGCTGTTCAATCCATTTACGCCGATGTTCAAAACTAACACCTGATTCTTTATCTACACCACATAAAAATGCCTTTCGTACCGTGCGGCTACAAATATGATAATAAGGCGTATCGAGTAAACTAATTTGTTGTGAACGGGGCTTAGGCATGACAATCACCGAACTTAGTAAGGGTAAATTAAGTGTAGTTTATTAGATGAAATGTAGACGTTCTATTATGGGTGGCCTGTTAACTTTTTTGTAGACGTTCTATTATGGGTGACCTGTTAACTTTATTACAATCACCGAACTTAGTAAGGGTAAATTAAGTGTAGTTTATTAGATGAAATGTAGACGTTCTATTATGGGTGGCCTGTTAACTTTTGCCTGATAACTTTTGTTATGGGTGGCCTGATAACTTGATACCGAACTTAGTAAGGGTAAATTAAGTGTAGTTTATTAGATGAAATGTAGACGTTCTATTATGGGTGGCCTGATAACTTATAGCCTGATAACTTATATTATGGGTGGCCTGATAACTTTTTGATGGGTGGCCTGATAACTTGCCATAACTTATATTATGGGTGGCCTGATAACTTTTAGCCTGATAACTTTGGGTGGCCTGATAACTTTTTATAACTTTCCTGATAACTAATAACTTAACTAATAGCTATCATCTGTACGTAAATATTCCATCGTTACTCTCTCTATTTTTATTATTGTCTATGCTTATCACTCACTGAGTGGCTGCCGCAACTTATAGCTAAGATTGCCATTAGAATAATAGCTAAAGCGTAGTGCATACTTTTTAGCTATTGCTCACCAGTAATGGGGTAACTAACTGATTTCTTTTATCGCACGTCCGATACCATCAACCGTTAACGGAAACATTCTGTCGTTAACTATCTGCTGTATAACAGATATCGAGTGATGATAAGGCCAGTGCGTTTCCGGCTGCGGGTTTAACCACGCCACTTTATTGAAATGTGATAAAAGGCGGTTCATGTAGTCTATGCCGGGCTTTTCATTCCAGTGTTCAACACTGCCGCCACGTGCCATAATTTCGTATGGCCCCATGGTGGCATCACCAACAAAGATCACTTTATAATCACTACCAAAAGTTCTAATAACTTCTTCAAGATCAACTGTTTCTCGATAGCGACGCTGATTATCTTGCCAAACTTTA
Source organism: Colwellia sp. M166 (assembly GCF_024585285.1). Taxonomy (NCBI): domain Bacteria; kingdom Pseudomonadati; phylum Pseudomonadota; class Gammaproteobacteria; order Alteromonadales; family Colwelliaceae; genus Colwellia; species Colwellia sp. M166. The sequence goes on along the minus strand of NZ_CP040755.1, from coordinate 372,963 downwards.
TCGTACAAACAGTTATGAAAGTAGAAAAACTTTAAGTGTTTAAATTCGCTGTGCGCTGCGGAAAACAATTCTTCACAGGTGTGAATATACTCATCCATCGAGCCACCGATATCAAAAAACATCAGTACTTTTACCGCGTTATGGCGCTCAGGCTCCATATGAACATCAAGCAAGCCACCGTTTTGTGCGGTAGAGCGAATAGTGGTATTAATATCAAGTCTTTCACTAGCGCCAGTACGGGCAAATTTACGCAGTTTTTTTAACGCTAATTTGATATTTCGCGTGCCCAGTTCACGGTCTTGATCAAAGTTTTTAAACTCTCGTTTGTCCCAAACCTTCACCGCACTATTATTACGGTTTTTGTCTTGACCAACGCGAATGCCTTCCGGATTATAACCATAAGCACCAAATGGCGAAGTGCCTCCAGTGCCTACCCATTTACTACCACCTGCATGACGTTTTTTTTGTTCTTCAAGCCGTTCTTTTAAAGTTTTCATTAAGGCTTCAAGACCACCTAAGGCTTTAAGCTGTGCTTTTTCTTCTGGCGATAAATTTTTCTCAAACTCTTTTCTTAGCCAATCTTCTGGCAGAATTTGATCAAAAATATCTATACTTTCAATGCCTTTAAAATATTCAGCGAAGGCATTGTCGTACTTGTCATAATGAATTTCATCTTTAACCATGACAATTTTGGCCAGATTATAAAATTCTTCTACATTGGCAAATACCACGCCTTTTTTTAATAGCGCGATAAGATCGAGTAGTTCACGCAAGCTACAAGGAACTTTGTGTTTTTTTAGCGTGAGAAAAAAGTCGATAAACACTGTTATATCACCCGTTTCGTCTGCTCATAAAGGCTAATTTTTCCAGCAAAGAGACATCTTGCTCATTTTTCAGTAAGGCGCCAAATAAAGGAATTATGTCTGATTTTTTATTCAATAAGACATCTTGTGCAAGATCATCCGAAATCAGCAATTTTAACCAATCAATTAACTCGGAAGTTGACGGTTTTTTCTTGATGCCATTGACTTCTCTTAAGTCAAAAAATACCTCTAAGGTTTGCTTTAATAAGTCTTGCTTAACGTTAGGGTGGTGAACATCTATAATTTTTGCCATTTCATCTTTGGTTGGAAACTTAATGTAATGGAAAAAACAACGTCTTAAAAAAGCATCGGGTAATTCTTTTTCATTGTTCGAGGTAATGATAATAATAGGTCGTTGTTTAGCTTTAATGACTTGTTGTGTTTCATAAACATAAAACTCCATCTTATCAAGGTATTAGGGGGTACTTAGGTGTACCAAAACAACCTAATTGTTTGTATTAATCGAACTGAAACCTTTCTTTCTGTAAACTTTTGCCCTTTATTTATTACGTATTAGGGTGTAACATGTACCAATAATACCAATTCATTAAAATCAACCAAATGAACAATAATTATCTTTTCTCCACCACAGCGAAGGTGAGTATAAAAGTTGACAACCTTAATCGTAAACTTGTCTTTAAAGCTATTTTTGTAGAAAACGGTCTACTACATAGTCACCTTGAGTATTTAAAAAATAAAACGCTAACAGCAGGCATAAGCGAGTCATGGCGAACACAATCGATTCAGGCTATCAGGCTTCTATTGGATTACGCCACTGTAAATAAAGATTCGTTTGCTAATCCCAAAGAGATGTTTGTTGCGTTCAGCAATCGGGTTTACGAGGGAACAATTGATGAAAAAGGCAATGACCCTACGGCCTTGCGTTGGAAGCCGCAAAGTAATGCGTATGGCAATAAAATAATTTACCATATCACTCAATTTTCTGATTGGCTGTATGATTCCACTGATGGTGAAAGTGAGTTGTTGAACCCAAAGAGACCAGCAACAAAATCTGAACGAATTCTAAATCTTGCGGCTTACAACCATCGTATAAACAAATCGTTCCTCGGTCACACTTACTCAAGGGAGCACAAAGAGCAAAGCATCAAAGAAGCCCGTAACATCGGAAACCGTAAGACTCACTCAACTCCTGATTTCGATCCATCCAAAGCATTTCGAGAAGATAAAATCTGGGGGTTGCTATCGAATGGGTTTGCTAAAAAAGGCGTGCCTGTCTCACACCCTCCTCATGAAAGATTCAATCTAGCTAACGTACTAATAACTATGCTGCTTCATTTCGGTGGTCTTCGAACATCTGAGGTGTTTCACATATATGTAGACGATATTATCCCCAATGAAGGGCTAGAGCAGATCCGCATTTATCACCCAAGAGAAGGGCTTGCACCCGAATGGTATAGAAATAAAACAAAACAACCAAATGCAAACAGGCAAACATTTTTGCGAGAGCGCTACGGGCTTGAGCCAAGATGGAAGCACCCAAACAGCACATATAATGCTGGATGGAAAAACTCTACGATAAATCCTGAAGGCAAGTATTTTAATGTATTTATGTTTGGCTCCAACGGAGTTAAAGAGCTATTTTTTGAATTGTTCTTAGCTTATATACAAACAAGAACTGCCCCTCTGTCTGGTAGAGAGCATCCCTTCCTATTCACCAATAAAAATGGCGACCCGCTAAGTATGGATTCATACCAAGATGCTCATAAGGTAGCGATTGAAAAAATAGGTATGACAGCTCTACTTGAATACGGTGGTACGCCACACTGCCATCGACATGCCTATGGCACTAGGCTTAAAGACGCAGGCATTGATCCATATATGATCAAAACATGTATGCACCACGCAAGCCTTGAAAGCCAAGAAACCTACAAGCACGATAATCCAAAAGAAATTTCACATGCTCTTTCAAAAGCATCAACTTTACTAGAGAAACAAAATAGTGAACTATTAATCAAAGGATATGAAGATGTCTAAGAAATCTCACCAATATGAAACTCTTCAAGAAGCGTCAGATGCCGCCATTGCGCTTAACGTTACAGGGAAGAGAATGTACAAAAAACGCTACAAAGAAGACTCAAAGCTACCTTCAGATCCGGATGTAAAATATAAAGACCTAGGGTGGGAAGGCTGGGATGCTTTTTTAGGTAAAGAAAAAAAGAATCTTTATGAAACCCATCAAGAGGCGTCAGATGCCGCCATTGCACTAAATATTATTGGTAAAAATGAGTACAAAGAACGCTACAAAGAAGACCCTAAATTAACTTCAACTCCCGAATCAAAATATAAGGATCTAGGCTGGGAAGGCTTTGCTGTTTTTTTAGGTAAAGAAAAAAAGGATTTTTATGAAACCCTTCAAGAGGCGTCAGATGCCGCCATTGCGCTTAATATTAGTAACAGTGGTGAGTACGAAAGGCGCTACAAAGAAGACCCTAAATTACCTTCAAACCCTGATAAGAAATATTCTGACCAAGGCTGGGAAGGCTTTGATGTTTTTTTAGGTAAAGAAAAAAAGGATCATTATGTAACCCATCAAGAAGCGTCAGATTCCGCCATTGCACTTAATATTAGTAGTGGAACCGAGTACCGAAGACGTTACAAAGAAGACCCTAAATTACCTTCAAACCCTCATAGAACATATGAAAATCTAGGCTGGGATAATTGGAATCTTTTTCTAGGTAAGGAAATAAAGGAGTATTATGAAACCCTTCAAGAAGCGTCAGATGCCGCCATTACACTTTACATTAGAGGGCAAGCCGAGTACCAAAAACGCTACAAAGAAGACCCTAAATTACCTTCATCTCCGGATGAAAAATATAAGGTTCTAGGTTGGGAAGGCTTTGATGTTTTTTTAGGTAAAGAAAAAAAGAGTCTTTATGAAACCCTCTCTGAAGCGTCAGATGCCACCATTGCGCTTAATATTAGTAGTCCTTCCGAGTACAAAAGACGTTACAAAGAAGACCCTAAATTACCTGCAACTCCCGATAAAAAATATGCCGCCCTAGGTTGGGAAAGCTTCGATACGTTTTTAGGTAAGGAAAAAACTAATTTTTATGAAACCCTTCAAGAGGCGTCAGATGCCGCCCTTGCGCTTAATATTAGTAGTGGAATCGAGTACGGAAGACGTTACAAAGAAGACCCTAAATTACCTGCATATCCCGATACCAAATATAAAGATCAAGGTTGGGAAGGCTGGAGAGCTTTTTTAGGTAAAGAAAAAAAGGAGCATTATGAAACCCTTCAAGAAGCGTCAGATGCTGCCCTTGCGCTTAATATTAGTAGTGGAATCGAGTACGGAAGACGTTACAAAGAAGACCCTAAATTACCTGCATATCCCGATACCAAATATAAAGATCAAGGTTGGGAAGGCTGGAGAGCTTTTTTAGGTAAAGAAAAAAAGGAGCATTATGAAACCCTTCAAGAAGCGTCAGATGCTGCCCTTGCGCTTAATATTAGTAGTGGAATCGAGTACGGAAGACGTTACAAAGAAGACCCTAAATTACCTTCAGTTCCCGAAGTGAAATATGCAGAGCTAGGTTGGATAAATTGGGATTTATTTTTAAGTAAAAATGCTTCCTACATAGAAACCGTACGATATATTGATTCTGCTGATGTGAAAGTCCGTACTATTTCAGACTACGTTGGACTTATAAAAAAGGATCGTAGATTCCCAAACCAACCATCAAAAAAACATTGGCCTGAATATTATGACTGGGCTAGCTTTGTAGGTATAGAATATAAAGACCCATTAGATGCTATAGCGTTAATCAAAGACCAATCTGTTTTTGATAAAAAAAGCTATGAATCGGCAAGGAAGCTGTATCGTGCACTACCTGAGAGCCCAGAAAACACATACGGCTTTTATTCATTTGAAGAGTTTCTTGCGTTTAACAAAGATAAGCTTTGGCACGTTGACCAAGTGCGTAACTTTTGTCATGAAAATAAAATCACTACTAACAATCAATACCGAAAAGCTACTACAACCACCCCTTACCTTGCCATCAACAAAGAACAAATCGTCGGATTTTCTTCATTTTCAAATATCACTTATTCTACCGACTTCGATATGCTTGACAACGAAGATTTGGCAGAGTGGCACGATATGGCAAACAAGTGGGTTAGTTCGTTAAAAAGAATAGGTAACAAAATACAAACCTTAAGAAATTACTTTTTGTTTAATATCAACAACATGCCATCTTCTCCCGCAAAATACTGTGACATTAACTATGATAGCAAACCAGACATTAATGCTTGGTTAAATGCACTGTCAGCGTCTAGTAAGACTATGGCCGCAGTCAATGCTGTGAATGAGTTCTTTGATTTTGTGCTTACAGAATGTTGCGCTCATACCTGCGAAGAAACGGGAGAGGTCACCTATTTAGAGGGCTATTCAAATCCAATTAAACAGAAAGATATTCAGGTTGAATTAGATGGAAATCCACGGTTGAGTGAGTCGAGGAAGCCAGCGCTCCCCTTTCGCTACATCGACCGCGCCAGAAAATACATTGTGCCTGCTGACTCTAAAGTAACCAATATTAGAGAATTGTTTGATTCAATTGATACTAAAACTGAAATGTATTCCTATTTCTCTGAGTGGTTTCATGTGGATGAAAGTGTTATTGATAAAAATGATCCTAATTGTGTTTGGAGGTATTCTAAGGGACAATTCCAAATGTGGTCTCCAGTACGTTTAATTGCTTTATATACCCAGCTTTTTATGCCGTTTCGCGGTAGTCAAACATGTTGGTTAGACAGTGGAGAGGCTGACTCACACATACTAACAACAAAAGACGGCAAACATCAATGGGAAGAAAATTTACTATTAGATGAACATCGAGTACCTGAAAAAAATTGGCAAGGTTTTCTAAAGCCAACTGAATCACTAACACTTATTGATAAAAACAATACAATCGGCGTAAGTTGTCATGTAAACACAAACAAAACAGCTAAGAACGCATATATTGGCTACGATGTGCCTTGGGTAGATGAAAGGATTGTTCCTTGGATAATAATGCTCAGAGATTGGCAGACAAAATACAACCCGTTAGTAAAACCAACTAAATGGACTAACGAATATAAAAGTAGCGGAAAAGCTTCAGAGTACCAATTAAAGAAGTATGGTTATAATTCACGGTCTTGTTTTTTGTTTAGAGACCCAACTAAAGGGGGGATTCGCCCTTTAACCCAAGCCAAACTTAGTGCAGCTTTTTGCGGTCTTTTATATTTAATTCAAGATGAAGAACTGCCCTTAGCTTATTTGAGTAAAGGATTAAAATCGAATAGATTAACCTCCTTCAAAGCACATTTCACCCTGCACTCCATGCGCGTATCACTGATTACTGCTTTTGTTCGGGATGCACAGATATCACCTGAAATAGTTCAAAAACTTGTAGGTCACTCTTCGTTGGTTATGACTATTTATTACACGAAAGTTTCAGCAGTCGATATCCAAGAACAATTGCAAAACGCTGATAACCGAATCATTAAAAACCAAGTTAAGCGTGTTGAACAGCTTATTAAACAAAAAAAAATGGAACAAGCGAAGTCTGAACTTATTGGCTCCGACGGAGAGTTGGTTAAGAATAATTGGGAGATACCTGCCGCAGCATTTAGCTTTATGGATTATGGGATTTGCCCTAATGGTCGAACGTTATGTAATAGCGGTGGGAAACCACTAGATAAGGATAGGAATTTATACGCACCAGCCTCGCCTGGATACCTTGGGACTAGTAATTGCATTCAATGTCGTCACTTTGTTACAGGCCCAGCATTTTTAGGTGGATTGCAGATGATTGCAAATGAAATATCACTGGAATGCAAGGCGGGATCGATTCAGGTTGAATCGTTAAGAAATGAAATTGAGATAATGGAAGATGAAGAATATCAAGCAATAAAGAAAGGAAAACCCTTTTTAAAGCAATATGAGCTATCACTTGCTGAATCACACTATGAGCAAGAGGTTACAAGGTTTGATGCGCTTACATGCGACCTAGTTAGCATTATCAGACTTTCAATGAATTCTGTTCAACTTCTAAACAGAAAAATAAATGGTGATGATGAAAATAGTAGCCTAAGCCTTGTTGCTACTAATCAAGGTGAGGTTGAATTCCAATTATCTGAAACATCAGACTTTATACAATTGGATATGGTCTGCCATTCAGCTTCATATTATCAATCTTCACATCCAAAAAACGCAAACATTGCTCGAACTCAATTTCTAGACCTGTTTGCACGAAAAAACGGCTTATCTCCAGGTATGTTTATGCTTGATGAACGTCAGCAATTAGAAGTCGGTAATGAACTAACAAAGTTTATCTTTGCCCGAACAGGTAGCTGGGATAAAGTTAGTACGTTGATGGATAAAGATGAAAAAATAACTCTGAAAGAATTAGGCTTTGATGATGATGAAACTCAACAAGGATTAACACTTCTGCTTGAAGGTAAATCTCTAAAAAATAATATTCTTTCGAATGAAGAATCAAAACTTAAAGTGGTGTGAAAATGACTGACGTAATTGAAGAGATATACCAAGGCTTAATTGAAGGATCGTCAGATTCAGTTAAGGCTAAGCTAAAAATATTAAAGAAAGCCTGCGAAAGCCAAGTAACAGGTAAGTCAACTGATTTCAGTTTTGGGGTAATCGGGAAAATATCGAAAGAAATGGGTGGTCCCGCAGAATCGACTATCAAAAATAAAAGTAAGTTAAGCCCTCTGTATCAAAGCCTCGTAATGGTTTACAGAGCTCGCTACTCCAAACCTGTACCAAAGAAAGCAAGAAATTCAGAGCCTCTTCGTCTTGCTAATTGCATTGAAGACACCGTTACACGACTTATGGTTCTTGATTTGATTTCTACAAACAGAAAGTTACAAAATGAACTAAATCTGCAAAAAAGCAAAGGATTGATTGAATTAGATCATCGCAAAAATACACCTCAAGAAGATTTTGTAGCGCTTGAAAACAAGCTTACTTCAGGAGAAGTCAACGCTCTTACTAGTTTCATATCAGAGAACAAGTTAAAGGATTTGGGCTGGAAACTAGGAGAACATGGGCGAATAGTAGACGTTAAAGGTAAACCTGTAACTAAGCCTTTTTTCATTGACGCTATCAATAAGCTTTCATTCATACCCGAGGAGGATTAGCATGTCCTCAGTATCTGGAGATAATAGCGTTAAGTTGTTTGAGACATGGAGAGATTCTATGTCCGATCAGGATTATGTTGATATCATTTTTAGGGGTAAATTAAATCGAAAAAACATTGCTGAACAATGTGGCTTTGCCAAGTCTGTACTAGGCTCCAACCAAACAATTAAAGATGATTTAAAAAAGCTTGAGGATGGACTCAGAGAGCGATTGGTATTGCCAGCCTTAACAACAAAAGGCGAAAAAGAAGAACGAGCACCTAAAACACTGCAAAGAGAGTCGTTAAAGGCTGCTAGAGAGCAATCTCGCGTACCTGACCTTGAACAGCGCATTGTTGAGTTAGAGGCTGAAAATAAGGTTCTCAGAGCCAACAAAGGCCGTTTAAGTGAATTTGCTGAAGTTTACGAGGAACTATCAAAACTATGAGCCAGCGAACAGCTTACAAAGCAGATATCACCGTTCGTATAACTAAAGTCTTTACAAGCTTTAAGCAAAACGATTCAACAATGGCCTTTAGCGCAGTTTCTGTTGATAATGTACATCACACCATACTCAATAAGATTAATTACTACACAATAAAACTATCAGACACTATATTCCCTGAGCCATCTGAAGGTGAAATATGGTCAATCACCGGAGAAGCAAGCTATGAAGAAGCAGCTAGCTTTGATGGTAATTACTTTATTAAAAAGCATCATATTAATGCTGATGCGATCACCGCTAAACTAATTTTATCTAACAACCCTGTAGGGTTTAAATCATTTATTGCTGATACGCCTCACTTCAAAGGTGTTGGTGTTTCAACTGCTGAACGCCTATGGAAAGCCTTTGGTGAAGGTGTTTATAAAGTTCTAGAAGATAAAGACTTAGCTAAACTATTAACGGTAAATCACCTTGGTAAAGAGTCAGCAATCAGTCTTATAACTGGCTATGAAAAATTCTCTTTCTTGAAACACTCAAAGTTCTTTACTGAGCATGGAATTCCATCACAAATTCAAAAGCGAATTTATAAGTTTAAAGGGGGTAATAATAGAACATTAGAGTTTGATGATATTGAAGTAGATGCTGATCCTACAAAATTAATTAAAGAGAACCCCTACTCGCTCAGCTTGTTTGGTATGACATTTCAAGCCAATGACAAGCTTGCTAAAACACATTTTAACGTAAATGATAATGATGATAGGCGCTTAGTTGCGGCGGTTACTCAATGCCTCAGAAAGCATGCAACCAAGGGACATACTGTCGCGAGCAATAAGGACATAAGAAAACGCTTAAAAGAATTACTACATTGTGATGAACTCGTCAATCAAGCACTGAACGGAGCTTATGATAAAAACGCATTTATCATCTACCCTGACAGTGGAAAGTATCAATTCACTCCTACTTTCATAATGGAGAATGTTGTCGCTAAGCGCTTCTTAAATTTACATGCTCAAGGTGAAAAATACGAAGAAGCTGAAAATACGGCTTGTGTTAACGCTTTTTCAGCAAACCCCTTTGAATTAGAGTATCAACAGAAAGAGTCTGTAATGACATCTGTGAGCTATGCTATTTCTTGTATCACAGGAGGGGCTGGAACCGGCAAGACAACGGTACTAAATACGGTTTTAAATTCCTATCAGGAACTTGGATATAATATTAAAGCTGTCGCATTGAGTGGTCGAGCAGCCATGAGAATGCGCCAAAGCATTAAGCGTCCGTGCTCTACTATCGCCAAATTTTTAAGAGAAGAACCTCTTGACGATTTAGGTGACAACAAATTTTTACTTGTAATCGATGAAAGCTCAATGGTTGATTTATCAACCATATTTAAAATCATCATACATATAGATCCATCTATAAGACTCCTGTTTGTTGGAGATCCAAATCAACTCCCGCCAATTGGTGCTGGAAACATCTTAGCCGACATTGTTGGATCTGGTGTTATACGAAACACCCACTTGGATATTGTTAAACGTCAAGGAGCAAGTTCGGGGATCCCAGAGTATTCAAAATTGATTAATGAAGGGCAGATACCTAGTTCGCTAACAACAGGGGCAATCACATTCCACGATGTTGAATTTGATCACGTTGCTGATGCGTGTGTAGAGCTATACAAGCAATCACCATCCCAAAGTCGCGTAGTAGCCCCTACCAACGCTTTAGTAGACAAGATTAATACACAATGCCAACGAGAGTTGAATCCTGATGGTAAACGTCTTGTATTTGATATAGATGGGCAACATTTCCAAGATGATTTATATCAAAACGACCCTGTATTATTCACACAAAATAATTACGATGCGGGTGTACAGAATGGTTCTCTTGGTAAATTGATTAACGTTGAACAGACCGATGGACATCTGGGTATGGTAAAAATGGCTGATTTTGAAGATGAGAATCAAGAATTCATTCCCTTGACACAAGCTCTGCTTCTTTCGTTAAAAGCAGGCTACGCTATCACATTACATAAGGCGCAAGGCTCGCAATTCCCGCGTGTTATTGTTGCGCTCTCTAGAGGTAGTAACTTAGATCGCGCATGGTTATATACTGCCATAACAAGGGCTGAAACTGAAATTCATATCGTCGGGCCAAAGGAAAAACTGTTTAGCGCTATAAAAAACCAAAGCAATGCAAGCCAGCGGAAAACATACTTGCAAGAACTTTTGAAAGCCAATAGCATAACCCCAAAGAATTAATAACAGAGGTAATGAATGTCATTTAACGGCACAGAAAACTATATAACAAGTCATGGGCTTAAGCTTGCAGTTAATGCAGCTATTACCCTCGAAAAACCTTTATTGATTAAAGGCGAGCCTGGTACAGGAAAAACCATGTTAGCAGAAGAAATTGCAGATAACTTAGGCTTGGAGTTAATACAGTGGAATATCAAATCAACGACCAAAGCACAGCAAGGCTTGTACGATTATGATGCTGTATCAAGACTGCGAGACTCTCAGCTTGGTGAAGATAAAGTTCATGACATTGCTAATTATATTGTAAAAGGGAAACTTTGGCATGCATTTGAAAGTGACAAGCGCTGCGTTTTATTGATCGATGAAATAGATAAGGCCGATATAGAATTTCCGAATGATTTGCTTCAGGAATTAGATCGTATGGAGTTTTACGTATATGAAACAAGTCAATTAATAACGGCTAAAAATAGACCAATCATTATTATCACAAGCAACAATGAAAAAGAGCTTCCTGACGCTTTTCTCAGAAGGTGCTTCTTTCACTATATACAATTTCCAGATGCTGACGAAATGGGGAAAATTGTTGATGTGCATTTTCCAAATATTAAAAAGTCATTACTCGATCAAGCGCTTGGATCTTTTTTTAACTTGAGAGATATCCCAGGATTGAAAAAGAAACCTTCTACATCGGAGCTGCTCGATTGGATCAAGTTGCTTTTGGCTGACGATATTTCACCTGAAACTATACAGAACAAAGACAGAGAGAAGTCTATCCCACCATTACATGGGGCATTATTGAAAAACGAACAAGACGTACACTTGTTTGAAAAGTTAGCCTTTATCAATCGCTCTGGTCGATAACTTATGTTAATTGGTTTTTTTAGTAAAGTTCGAGAATATAAAGTCCCATGCACTATGCGTGAATTACTTGATTTAATTCGTGCATTAGAGCAGCAGGTAGTATTCGCCAAAATTGATGACTTTTACGTTATTAGCCGAGCTATTTTAGTTAAAGACGAGAGCTATTTTGACAAGTTTGACCGTGCTTTTGCCGACTATTTTAAAGGCGTAGAATCATTAGAACTTGATTTAGATGGTATCCCTGAGGATTGGTTGAGAAAGCAACTTGAAAAGTCGTTAACTGAAGAAGATAAAGCACAGTTAGAGGCTGTGGGTGGCTTTGACAAGTTAATGGAAACATTGGCTGAGCGTTTAAAAGAGCAAGAGAAACGTCATCAAGGGGGCAATAAGTGGATTGGTACAGGTGGCACATCTCCTTTTGGTGCTTATGGCTACAACCCAGAAGGCATAAGAATAGGCCAAGACAATTCTCGTCATCGTAAAGCAGCTAAAGTATGGGATAAGCGTCAATATCGAAATTTGGATAATCAAGTTGAAATTGGTACGCGAAATATTAAAGTTGCGCTTCGTAAGCTTAGACAGTTTGCTCGTACCGGTGCTAGTGAAGAATTGGATTTAGACGATACGATTGCCGCAACCGCGAATAATGCAGGTTATCTAGACATCAAAATGAAACCCGAGCGCCATAATGCGATTAAAGTATTAATGTTTTTCGATGTTGGTGGTTCGATGGATGATCATATCAAAATTTGCGAGCAGATTTTCTCTGCCGTGCATGCTGAATTTAAACATCTTGAATTTTTCTATTTTCATAATTGTGTTTATGAAACTGTTTGGAAAGATAATACTCGCAGGCAAAGTGAAAAAATAGAGTTATTGCAAGTGCTGCATACTTACAGTCGAGATTATAAAGTGATTTTTGTTGGTGATGCCACCATGGGGCCATACGAAATAACTTACCCCGGCGGCAGTGTTGAACACTGGAATGAAGAGCCTGGTAGTGTTTGGATGCAAAGAATAACAGATCATTTTGATAATGTTATTTGGCTAAACCCTCAAGGGCAACCGCAATGGCCATACTATGCTTCAATTAATATTATGTCGCAACTTGTTGAAAATAAAATGTATCCCCTAACGTTAAGTGGTTTAACTGATGGTATAAAAGCCTTATTGTGATGACTTAAACTGTAGTAGCTCTGCTGGCCCTCTGCATATACGTTCTGACCTAATCGTACTGTCGATAAGGTCAGTAATGTAATGGCAGATTACTATTAAGCAATTCATCTCTGTTTACTTGATGAGTTAAAACAACTAATCTCGATTCTAAGAGTTTGACGTGTGTTTTGTTAAATTTTCATTTTTATTCGTTAGCAGATCTCTTCATTCCAAAAACCTTTGCCAAAGTGCTGATATACTCGACTTGAAACCTGCTCAGCCTCACCAATATAAACAGTATCACTCCCGGTTTGTGGCTTTCTTCCCTGTCGCTAAGCTCTTTAACCTTGCTTCTTGGAGCAGTTAAAGCTTGCCCTGTACATCCAATTATTTCAGCATGACGTATGCCAGTTGCATATTCTCTCCAGCTTTGATCACCCAATGGCATTAACTTTGATCGCTTATTCTCATTAAGCTTTGATCACTAAAATCACTTGTAAATGATCACTTTTGTGCTCTTAATGATTTTGCCGATCAAAGCTTAATACCACTCGTCACTGAGTTCATGTTTTATCAATTTTTGTAGGTATGTTAAACCGTTATCTAAATCGTTTGGTGAGGATAACAATAATGGCAACAAAACCTATATCTATGAGTAAATTACATTCTATTTTACGGCTGAAGTACTCAGCAAAGTTATCTCATCGAGAGATCGCAAGAAGCTTAAATATTTCGCCTGGCACCGTCGCAAATTATGTTAAAAAGGCGAATGAATTAGGCTTTAATCAATGGCCAATTCCAGAGGAGCAGCAACAAAATTCGTTTCTCAATACCAAACTAAGGCGCTTCTCAACACGTAAGAAAAGATACCCAACGCCTGATTGGTTAAGTATCAATAAGGATTTAAAACAACATAAACTCTTAACATTGCAGCTCGTGTTTGATGAGTTACTTGAAAAAGTGGGCGAGCCTTATTACAGCTACAGTCACTTCTGCCGTGCTTATAAGCAGTGGTTAGGTACGCAGCGGCTATCCATGCGTCAGCAGCATAAAGGCGGTGAAAAACTGTTTGTCGATTATTGTGGTCCCACAATTGCCATCACTTGCCCTACGACACAGGAAAAACGTACCGCTCAGGTATTTGTTGCTGTACTAGGCGCATCAAATTATACCTATGCTGAGGCAACCTATAGTCAACAACTTGAAGATTGGGTGATGAGTCATGCCCGTTGCTTTGAGTTTTTAGGTGGTGTTCCTGACGTTGTTATTCCCGACAACCTCAGAAGTGCGGTGAGTAAAACTTGTCGCTACGAGCCTGACCTAAACCCGACATACCACCAGCTAGCAGAGTACTTTAATGTCGCTGTCATACCCGCTAGACCTTATAAACCCAAAGATAAATCCAAAGCTGAGGTCGGTGTACAAATTGTAGAGCGTTGGATCATGGCGCGTTTGCGTCACCAAACCTTTTATAGTTTAGCGCAATTAAATCATGAAATAGCAAAGTTACTTGACGTGATGAACAATAAGGTGATGAAGCAATACCAACAATCACGCAAGCAGCTATTTGATTTAGTCGATAAAAATGCATTAAAACCATTGCCTGAGAACCCTTATCAATACACACAAATCAAAACGGTGCGTGTACACATTGATTATCATGTTGACATAGAAAAACACTACTACAGCGTGCCACATCAATGGGTTAAGAAACAATTGCGTGCACACATCACCAATCAACTCGTACAGCTTTATCATCACGATACCTTGATTGCGCAACATCCAAGGTCGAACCGTTTAGGCGGACATACAACACAGGCACATCATATGCCAAAGGCGCATCAAAAACAGCATGAGCAGTCACCAATAAACTTACGCTCATGGGCATTGAGTATCGGTGATTATACCCATCAGGTTGTTGAATTACTGCTTAATAGAAAACGCCATCCTGAGCAAGCTTACCGCAGCTGTTTAGGCGTGTTGAGTTTAGCTAAAACCTACTCAAAACCACGCCTCGAACAAGCATGTTATCGGGCAATCAGTATGAATACGACCACGCTTAGATCAATTAAACAGATATTAAAAAAAGGGTTAGATCAGCAACCCTTACCCACACAGCAAACAGAGCCAGAAAAATCAGTCAAACATAGCAACATACGTGGCACAGATTACTACCATTAAGGAATACCAACATGATAGACACCATTAATCAGCAACTTCAACTGCTCAAGTTATCGGGTATAAAGCAAGCACTCAAGCAACAGCTTGAACAGCCAAACCTATATCAAGAGCAAAGCTTTATAGAGCGCATCAGTTTATTGCTCACACATGAAATTGATACACGTGATGAAAGAAAAATCGATCGACTTGTACGACAAGCTAAATTCAGGTTACCGGGTCAATTAAACCAACTCATTTACTCGCCGAAGCGCAACCTAGATAAAACGCAAATACGTAGTCTCAGCCAAAGTACCTGGCTGAGTTTACATCAGAATATATTAATCACGGGCGCAACAGGTTGTGGCAAAACATACCTAGCGTGTGCCTTAGGCCATGAACATTGCCTACAAGGTAAAAGCGTTTTTTATATTCGGCTAAAAGAATTACTTGAAAGTCTATTCCTAGCACAGGCCGATGGCAGTTATCGAAAGTTACTGAGTAAACTCATTAAAGTCGACTTACTTATTTTTAGATGATTGGGGGCTTGAGCCACTCAGTGCTCAACAGAGAAGTGACTTACTTGAATTAATTGATGCGAGGTATGGTTATAAATCACACATCATTATTAGTCAGTTACCACAGGAAAACTGGCATGAAATGATCGGAGAATCAACGCACGCTGATGCTATTTTAGACAGGCTTATTCATGGTGCAATCAAGGTGAATTTAAAAGGAGAATCGATACGAAAACAGTTAAATAAATTGACTGATGATGATCAGTTAAGTTAGTTTAAGAATGGCTCTACAAAATGATAAATCAAGTGATCAAAGCTGATGAGAATCGGTGATCAAAGTCATGAGAATACGCACCAGTAACAGAGCCACCAGCTAGGTTTTTATTTGACGGCCTTTAATCATAAATTTTCACCCCTTTTCCAGACAGTTCTAAAGCCCATTCATAATGTCCTTTGTTACCATTGAAGTTATGAATTACCCACGTTTTATGTATCCCTTCTTGAAACTTCCGGCCTATTTCAATTGCTAACGAAGACTGCACAGATAGAAACAGATGTATTCTCCTAACTTTGGGGTCTCTAGATAATGCATCGATTGTTGCCAACAATGAACTAGATAATCTTTGCAGATTTTCTTGATTGAGTACTAAATTACGTTCAACTAGAGTCGTTGAACTTAAGATAGCCGTATTGTTTTGAAATTCAATAGAAAGTTGTTCTTGCAGTATAGGGGTTGATAAACCAACGGCTAGACCCACATTTCCATTTTCATCTGCTTTAGGAAGTGGTTCAGTGTTACTCAATTGGATGTTGACATCTTCGTTATCTAAAATACGCCAGTTTGTGGAGCCGTGCATTTTATCGAAATAAGTAATATTGCTAACGTTCCTTAGAAATACACCGTAAGCCACTAAGAATGGAATTCTAGCTAAACCACCTATATAGAGTTTTTCACATTGGTGGTGAAGTACAAATCTTTTGAACAGGTCAACGCACACTTCAGCATTATAGCGTTCAACTTGTTTTTCAATATTATCATCTTGAATACTTAGCTCTATAGGCTCTCTAGCAAGCCTTTGCTCAGACTTGCTTAATATTTCCGAGGGGAAATGAGTAGGCATACTAGGTAGTCCAGAGATTATGACTCTTGCAACTTTTCGAGCTTGGTTTAGTTCTGCTCTAATATCCAAGAGTATGAGTCCACTTCCCAATAAAAATCCCATAACGCCTAATGTTGATGTTAAAAATGATACGCCACCGTTTGTTATTTCTATACTCCCTAAATAGTAGCTTGGAGGTAGAATTAAGTTTATTGCAACCCCAAGTGCCGGACTAGCTATAGCTGCGATAATAATCCTTGTACCTGCAATTGTTTTTGGTAATGAGTTTTTTTTCAAATCGCGATAGACGCTAATCAACCACTTAATTTTGCTCCACCAATTAGTTTCCAATTTTATATTCTCCAATTAATGATATTTGGGTTCGTAAAGTAGGTTTTGTGCCCATCCACATCCGAATATGCGTTTGTCCTACAATTGCAAAAAACAACTTATTGCTTTCGTATTTTGATTGAATAAGTGCGTTCTGCCAGTCTTGTTTATCAACCAAAGAATAGTTTGGAGTAGGCTCAGGGTGACTATGCCAAAGCCCTACATAAGTTGAATGTTTATTACTTTTTTGCCATATATCATTCACCAACTTATTGTGTTCAGTAGATCGATAAAATTCACAGCGCCCCTGCTTATCTGATTTTTGAGGCGGGGTAAGTTGATCTATAAGTAATACACCCGCTGAATTAAGGTGCTTACCAATTAATACACCGCCAGATTCAGGTGATTGCTTAGGTAATTGCCGAAAATCACATAATTTTGCCAATAGTTCTTTTGATACTCTAATCAAGCCGTATCCTTTTACATCCATTTGCCATTCTTCAGTCATTGCAAACCCTACAATCATGATGCTGTTTTAAAGGCAATTGCTCTTTCAATGGCATAGTGGCGTATCTATCAGTTGTTTTTAGATTTGTTGAGTTATTACCCTTCCAGCTGATTGCTAGCTCAGTTGTAAAAGACTGCAATATTTCGATTGTCTGAGTTGCGGCCAACTCAGCGGTTCTGCTTGAATCTAAAAAAGAAAATGGAGTAAACACACCAGCACAACCGGTAAGATTTTTAGAAATAGACTGCCCTACACAAACAAGCGATAATTCACTTTCAGCTTTCAACTGGTTGCCATCAGTATGAAGGCATTGATAGCAGCTAACCTGCAGGTTTAAAGCAATGGAATGGCCACCTAAACCAGCCGCTTCATTCCAACAAAAAACAACATTATTGAAGTTTCTGTCTTTTAACACTTGGTTAATTTGTAAGTTTACTGACGGTGCGCCCACAGCAACCACAATAACGTCGCAATTCACTAAATCCTTGTCATTGATGACTTCAGCAAAATTGAGAGGTTTGGTGTTAACTTTTATGTATGGTAAATCATTCTGTAATTGACGGGCTAATGAGTTAACCTTACTCCGTGTATAAACGCGACCTGTCTTTTTATCAGCTTCAAAATTTAATTCACGGCCTCCCAAATGATGTCGGTATATATTGTCGGCACTTAATATATCGGGGTCGACTAATACCAATTCCCCTACACCAGCTTTAGCTAACATGTTTGCCACTTGGCCCCCTACAGATCCACAGCCAACAACAGCAACTTTTTTATTACTCAATAAAATGTCACCGCCTCCACGTTCTACGAGATACTCTTTTGAGTTCCGCGTAATTGAAAACATTTCAATCTGCCAGTCGTTTGAATGTTCGACAATAGGGTGAGGTAAATGATGGTTAGCGCTAAACCTCAATAAAAACTGTGTTCTTTCACCATTAGTTCTCGGCATAGATAGTAATACGTAAAAGATATTAAATGAGCGGCATTTCTGAACGAGTTTATTTAATATTTTTTTGTTTTGTTCACTTACATAATCAAGCAAAGTTGAAAAATACTGAGAGCTAAAATTTTTGCCTCCTACTGGAGGTAATACCGCGCTATCTAGAGGTAAATGCAATATTTTAGTAGCGCGATACTGCCCTAACTGTTTTACGTTACTAAATTGATACGGCAAAGCCTTATTACGACTAAACATCACAACGGGTATAGAATTTTTGGGGCCTTTTTTCTTTTCTCTTTCAATAACTCTCAGGTAAACCATTTCAGCTTTATCTTTAGCATGGTAAAAACTAGCAACACTATCATTAGGTTGGTAATAACCTTCTAACTCATCTAGTAATTCGTCTTGGTATATTTTGAGGCTTATCCTGTTTAAGAGTTTAACTATATCTTCAATATATTGACAAATAATGTCATGTGCTCTCGTATAATCAGCAAAAACAGTATCGCTTTCTTCAATGCAAATAGTGCCAAATTGATTGATATGCGCCAGTGTTCCAATAAGATCTTGATTAAGCAACTTAGACTTGGGTAGGCAGTAAGGAAAGCTCTCGGGGAAATATATAGCAACTTCCCACTTACGTTTTTTTCCGACTAAAACAAAATTAAAATGCCGTTCTTTTTCTTCCTGAAAAGATTCAACATAGGATGATTTCAATTCTGAAATCATCCTTGAAAGTTCAACTTGGTTCAAGCGCTTGTACCCGTGGGGACATATGGTGCAGTATGAGTTTGTTTACTGTCTTCGACTAAAGGGAAGTCATTACCAAAGACTTTGCGTAGAATTTTGCTACATTCATGCTCAGATGATTCATCTCTAGCAGCTTCTATAGCTTCAAGTAAATTTACAACTTGATTATAAAAGGTATCTTGCTGATTTTCTGTCATTTTATAATAAACATTTTTGTATGGCTGAACAGGCAACTCTATGTCGATAATCGATTTTTGTGAGCTACTATCGAGGTCCCAAGTCTGATTGAAACTGTTTTTAATACTTTGAACTACAGCAATCAGAACATCTAAATCACTACCTTCTTGGTATCTGAAAGCTTTTCGTGCTTGAATGGTCAAACCAATGGAAGGTGGTGCATTATTGCCATTGTCGCTGAAAGCTTTGGCTTTCCATTTTTTCAAGAAACGTGCAATACGGCGAAACTGTTTTTTGTGTTCAGCTTCGGTCGCAACATCACTAACCCATTGTTTTAATCCTTTGGGATCTGCAATCCACCACTTTCGGTTTACTATTGAGTGCTCTTTGCCCCAGGCAATGTGATGATTTTCGCTATTTTTAGAATAAATTGCCAAATCCACATGGTAGCCTCTCGTATAATTAACAGTAATACATGGTTTGTTGAACTCAACGGTTCGGTTGTGGTTTTTATTAAGCTTATCGAACACCAATTTTTTTAGTTTGTTTGAATCATATTCATCGTTTGTTATATCAAAAATAATCCCAACGTCTATGTCATAGTCACCACTGGCAGGCTTAACACCTGTGTTCATAGCATATGAGCCAAGATCAATTTTTGAAAACGTCAATGACTTATTTGTATCAGGAATTTTTTCGTCCGTTAACGAATTGCGCAGCTCATTGATAAGAAGATCGCGTTTGTCTTTAAGAATTGCATTTTCTTCATAGGTACCCATTTTTATAATGTCGTTAAACGACATAAATTGTGCTTGTAACTTGGCCATGTTTAATCCTTTTTACTGGTTATTATTATTATCTCAACTCAATTTTCTGTGATGTTGAGTTATATCGGTAATTAACAATCTGCCCATTAACAATAAGCTCAATAGCAGTATTTATTTGTTCGATTGGTACACTGAACCATTCTCTCGGTTTGCACATGCTGCCCTGTAAATCAGCTATCTCTACTTCGATACACACGTTTTTAAAAACGGTATGAATTAAGTTCTCAAACTTTTGGGTATTCATGTTGTAGCACTCGTATTCAGCAACAACATTTACGGGGGCCATTAAGTATGTTGGTTCATTTACGGCATTGGCAATACGTTTTGCAACGGGTGTTGTTGCGTAACCAATTTTAAATAAATTTGAAATTGAATTAATGCGAGGGTCTTGGCTTTGACTTGATAAAATATAAATAAATCCTGCCGACTCATCATCTTCACCAACATTTTTAATGTCAGAAAAGTGCTCGCCTTTTGGTGAAACCATTTTGCCATCAGCATATAGTGACTTAGCAATAGAGCGATAAAGCATATTTGATTCAGTACCGTTCTCAAATATACACCGAGTTCTTCCATCCTTTCTGAAACGCTTTCCATCAACAGTTTTTGCTTCACTGGTGATATCTATGTGTTCGAGGTACATCAGTACCCCACTTAACACATAATATTCACCAGCTTGAAGTTTTTCGCCTTTATCATCAAACTCAATGATTTTACGCTGGCCGCTGTTAAGCTCTTGCTGAACAACCGGGAAAAGGTCTTTATATTTAGCAAAATCTTTACATGACTTACGCCTTGCAACCAAATCGCTTTCAGCACGTTTATCTGCTTTAACATGTTTTATATTAAAAATGCTATCGTCAGAATCACCCAGTAAACCAAAATCATCATCAGCGAATATATCTTCCACTGAGTTAATTTCTTTTACCACTGGCTTTGGTTCAGGTTTAGGTTCTGGTTTATATTCTGCCGCAGGCTCTGCTACTTCATGCGTTAAAGGCAATAAATTAAATTCATCAAAATCAACCAGCGCATGACACTGGGTATCATTACCTCTAATAGAATCTAAACGTTTAAATAACATTAGCTCACTAATGTTTGCCATATTATTTTCAGGTAAACGGCCATTGGCTTTATAGAAATCATTTACTTCTTGAAACTTAGCAACTAAGTGCTCATCTGCCGTTGGCGCTTTAGATTTAACTTTAACGGTTGTAAGCCCTAATTCGTCATCATCATTAATGAAGCTTAACCAGTCGTCCATCTCCATCGACTTTAACTTTTGCCATTCTTCATTTTTCATTACGCTTGCATCCTTTTGCGCTTTTCTTGTTTAATGTAAATTAAACACTCAGCCAAACGCTTTTCAGTAAAGTCAGACGTGTTTAAATCAGGTTCACGGCCATTTTCATGAACAAACAGCTTAACTTTAGGCCATAGCAATTTAGCTTCATCAAAGTCCATTTGAATACGGGTGGTTTGAATCGATTCTTGAATAAGCTTAAGTACGTCAGTTGTTACTGATTTTGACAATATCTCAAAGGCTTTTTGGAACGGATTAATTTGATCGATTAGATCAATACTCAATTCATCAATGTTGATAAATTTATCAGCTAAGCGAACAAACTTTTTACCGCCTTGTTCACTCACTTCTGCTGTACTTACTGCTGAATCAACGACTACTTGTTGGCGAACTTCTTCAACTTCAGCTTCAGTTAAATCAGGATATTTACGTTGGATTATTTTAGGGATAAGTATTTTATTAACGACTTCTGGGTCAACTTTACCTGCTGAAGCAGCAATTACTTTATCATCTTGCAAAATAGCCGCTTTTAAATCAGCTAAGTCAGATTCAATAATGTCTTTAGTACGCTTAGTGCTTGGCTCTTTAAACCCACCAATTTTCATTGTACCCGGTGGTGCTGGCTCAAAGTCATCATCTTTTTTGGCTTTAAACTTAAAGTTTGGTGCCAATACTTGCTCCATAAGTAATGAACAAGTGATCGCTTTAAGCATGTTATTCACGGCAATAGTTACTTGGTCATTTTCAGCATCAGGCTGGGCTATGAGGTTAGTGAATTGCGCATGTGTTTTATTTGAACTATCACGAGTACAGCGACCAATAATCTGAATGATTTCAGTTAACGAGCTTCTATAACCCACGGTTAATGCATGCTCACAGTATTCCCAGTCAAAGCCCTCTTTGGCCATGCCTAATGCGATGATGATATCAATATCATCTACATGTTTAATCTTTCGTAAGTAATTTTGAATCACATCACGATCATTCTCTTCAACTAGGTCAGCTACTTTTATTACCGTACCGTCATTTCGGGTAACAGGAATAACGCCAGTTTCAGGATCACGTTTACCTGCTTCACCAAGCACTTCCAGAATGGCATCTACTTCATCGTATTTTTCTTTGGTTGATTCACCAGAATTAACGTTAGGAATATGAATGATGGTTTTCTTACCATAGTTTTCTTCTGAATTAAGTACTTCATGAATAACTTCAGTGTACTTACCTTGGTAGAAGTGATAACCAATGCCAAGCGATTTTAAGTAGTTATAACCATTAAGTTGTTCGTAATAGTTAAATGATACTTTGTCGAACTGAGCCTCCAGTTCAGGTGTTAATACAGGAACACTATCACCACGAAAATACGAACCTGTCATAGCAACAATATGAGCACTACTGTTAGCCATAATCGAGCGTAAAACATCACCTAATACGTTTTCACCATCAGCAGACACATGATGAAATTCATCAATAGCTATCAAGCAATCATTGAAATCGGTATCTTCTACTTCTTGAAAGGCAAAACGTAACGTTGCATGTGTACAAATAAGTACTTTATCGTTACCTGCCATAAAACGCTTAAACGCTTTAGTTCTACTAGCTTCACCACCAGGAGTACAAAGGTTATTATCTTCTTCAACTTCCCAATCACAGAAAAAACCGTATTTGCTAAGCTCAGTGGTACTAAATGAACCTCCTATAGAGCGTTCTGGCACAGCTACAATCGCTTTTTTAACGCCTTGGTTATGTAGTTTATCTAACGCCAAAAACATTAATGCTCTTGATTTACCTGATGCTGGAGGAGCTTTTAATAAAAGGTACTGGCTGTTTCTTCCTTCGTAAGCACGAGACTGCATAGCCCGCATGCCCATGTCATTAGTATTTGAACTAGCACCACTTTGGGCATATTTGAATTCCATTAAATTACGCATTTTGACCTCCTGTCATTTCTGAATATAAGTCAAATAAATGATCTAACCGATGAGAATCATCTTTGAATGGTTCATTTTGATAACATTGTTCTACAGCTTTATCTAAATTTTTATGGGCTTGTAATAAATCTTTAGGCATTTTAAGTGGGTCATATAACTCTGCAATTGTTTTTCCTACATAACTTTCTTGTAAAGAAAAAATATCTAACAATAATTCAACTAACCTAGTCTTAGTTGCCTCAGTAATTTTTGGAAACGGGAAGGTGTTATAGCAAAGTACCGAAGAATATCTGTAATCAGTTTTCAATCTCCCTGCAACAGTTCGTACCCAAGTCATGTGCATCCTTGATGAAATAACAGCTATAACATCCAATGACGGATCATAAAGGGCGTTATTAGGTGCAACAATAACTGTATCAACGTTCAATATACCCAAAGGTATATAATCTCGCCTTTCTGATGTCACCGTTGGTATAATCACCGAGTGACTTTTTGCTACATGTTGTTCACGAAATTTATGTGCTGTTAATGCCATTTTGTTAGCCGATTTATCTGTACTATCAGCCCTAAACTTTCTTACTGCCTCAACTCTTTTTACTATTTCTGGTATTTGCAAAGCTTCTTCTAGAAATTCATCTTCAATCCAGATACACCACCTTTCTGAGCCTCTTATGAATTCGAGAGCACCTATCAGTTTTTTGATAAACTTCTTTATTTTAGGAGTGCTTGCAATAAGGGTATCCTTTTCATCTTTGCTTAATATAAAATTGCCATCATCTTTGGGCATATTACCAAGCGACATTTTGGGGAAATTTGAAATTGGACTACTTAACTTATTAACTACTATATTTTCGCCTGAACTTAAATACGGGTTGATGTTCGAAACCTTTCTTTTTACGTATCCTTCGTAAAGGTATTTGGGTTTTTCTTGTTGATTTTGTAATCCCAAAATAATACAAATAACTCCTGCATTATCTTTCGCACTATTTTTCCACTTAAAAGACTTGTGAGCGAATGATATTTCAATGTTTTGATTCAACATTTCAGGCCAAAGTAAACCTACATGCTCTCCTTGACATATTGAGTTAGTTGATACAAATGAAGCTTTTCCTCTTATTCCTCTGATATATTTGGCAGCTAAAAACCACCAGCATGATATATAATCTAACTTTTTATAATTTTTAATTCCCTGAAAAACATATTCTATATCTAACTTATGCTCTGCATTTTGCATTTTAAAGCCTAAATACGGTGGATTACCGATAATAAATATTTCAGGGTTATTGATTTTAGTGCACACTTCATCCCAGTTTAACCTAGTTGCATTTCCACAAATAATATGGCCTCCATTTTGAAGCGGCAACGTAGGTTCACACTCACCAAACTCAGCTTTGAATTCAACATTCATTTGATGTTCAGCAAGCCATAATGAAAGAATGGCGACCTCGTGAGCAAAATCATCTAGCTCAATCCCGTAAAATTGAGAAAGCTTGATTCGTGAAAAAGATGAATCTAGTCCTACATCACCAAAAAGATCATCTTGATTGTCGTTTTGATCTAATTCTTGTAAGCGCTTGATAATTTCCATTTCAAGCTTGCGTAACTCTTTAAAGGCAATGATCAGAAAGTTGCCAGATCCACAGGCTGGGTCAAACAATTTAATTTCCGCAATACGTTCATGAAGTTTACGTAAACGACTTGGTTTCAACTTAGCATCAATGTTGTCTTCAATATTTTCAAATTCAGCATAAAGCTCATCTAAAAATAATGGTTCAATAACCTTCATGATGTTAGTCACTGACGTATAGTGCATACCCATACCACCACGCTGGTCAGGGTGGACAACAGCTTGGATCATCGAACCAAAAATATCAGGGTTAATATCAGACCAATCTAGTTCACTGCCACATTCGATGAGCATTTTTCGTGATTTAGTCGCAAACCTTGGTGAGGCTATTGTGCTCGCAAATAAGCCACCATTGACAAATTCAAAGTTAGCTAAGTAATCAGGTAAGTCACCACGGTTTTCTTTACTGGTATTTAAAACTTCAAATAAACGATTTAAGTAACTATTAACATCAGAGCCATCAACCTTGGTATGTGATTCAAGCTCACCGCTAAATTGGTTTTGTTTGAATATGCCCGTATCTTCGGCAAAGAAGCAGAAGAGCAAACGGGTTAAGAATACATTTAAGTTATGAAGTGCAGTGGTATCGTCTTTGTTCTCTTCGCTAAAGTTATCGGCTTTAATTAAGTCGAACAACTTAGCCATTTTTTCTGCGGCTTTAACATCAGCAGGGTTTTCACCTTGGTAAACTGCTTTTTCCATTCCCGCCCAAGGTAAGAAGAAGTCAAAATGTTTACCCAGCTCATTAAACTCAATATCTAAGGTATCATGGGTACGAGTATCTATGGCAACAAACTGATTAAAGTCGGTAGCTATAACAAAGCGAATTTTATCGCGAGTAACTGATGGTTCTTTTTTCATGTTATCAATATCTAATAACACACAATCATTTTGGCTTTGCTTAAAGTAAATGTGTCGCTTGGCTCTTACTTCACCTTCTACCTTAGCTAAGTTACGTTCACCTGATTTAATACGGCCAATGGTTGTTTTACGATGTCCGTAAGCCGCCATTAGTTGGTATATAAACTCATCCTTGTTAACTTGGCTATTATTAATGTCTACAGCTAATTTTTTAACGATTTCTTCTATTTGGGTAATGTTCATTTAATAATCCATCATTTTTATAATACTTTATAGCCCGGTGCTATTGCTAAATTTTCAGCACCGTATAGTGTTTGTAAATTCTGTAAATAAAGTTGATATTCTGGGCCTGAAAGTGAGCCACTTTCAGAGCAATCTACGTTCCAACGTCTTAATAAATAACCTGCCATCGCTGCTCGTACATTGACTTCTAACATGCCGTTTTCCATTCCAAAATCAAGCTTAATAGCTGTTGGGTGCTCAACGTTGTTTGGATGAGGAATAATTTGTAATGGCACCATTCGCATCCATTGGTGATCTTCTAATTTATCTTCTTGATGGGATGGTGTCTGTGCAATAATTGTAACTTTAGTAATACGCGTTAAAACAAAGTCTCGGAACGACTTAGATTTTCGGTCATACGCTCTTAAATGCCAACGTAAGCCATTATCTACGATTGAGTGAGGCACTAACTCTCTTGCACCAGAACCACTGCTTAAAGAGGTGTATATTACGTTGATAGGCTTATTATTAATTATTGCTTGGGATAACTTAGCGATAATATCAATGCAGGGAACGTTTAAGGGGATTGGTGATTCAATAGGGAATGAAGTATCGCCAATACCATCAAATCCATCACTGATGTTATTAGCTAGCTTGATGAGCGTACGACGAGCATCATGCTTAAGAATAGGTTTGAACTGACTTGTGATAAAATATTTTTTTTCTACATTGTCATACGCCATATTTTCAGGCGCATTTTCTTTATAGATTTTTAAATCTCTGGTTGCTGCCGCAAGACCTAATTCAAAATGACTGACTATTTCACTACGGGTTACCATCCCAGTAAAATAGAGCTTAAAATCGATATAAGCTAAGCGCTGCTTTTGTGCAAAACTGAATTGGTCCATTGTAAATTTATCATTAATAATAATCAGATACATACAATATGTATCATTTTGATTCGTACTACAAGTGATTTAGAACAACACTTTGTTATTGGTAATTCTGCTCTTCAATAAATAGCTCATTAATTGAAACTTTAAGAACTTGGGAAAATAACTTCACTTCTATGTCTGTCACTCTTCTAACATTGGATTCTATTTTAGCCAATGTGCTACGAGTGATCTTCCATTGAGATAGCTGGCATTTAGCGACAAGAATCTCTTGTGTCCATGCTTTGTCTTCTCTAATACGTTTAATATTTGTTCCAATAATATTCATAACATCACTTGCTCCGCTATCGGAGCTTGATTGTCACAAATAAAAAGCCTAGAATTGCTCCGCCAACGGAGCAGGAAGAAATTAAGTTAGGAGTTATCTTGAAAATAGACGTTTTTGTGGCGCAAATTATTAAAGCGACAAACTTTGATAATTTCACAACCAGTGATGTTCGTTCATCCTACATTACCTTAAAAAATGACCCTTCCTTAGATCCTACAGTGGTAAGAAGGAAGCTTTATGCTGAGCTGCTCAAACTGGTAAATAAAGGTTGGTTAATTAAGAAAAATACGAATAAAAAAGGTTCGACACGTTTTAGTAAAACTGGGTTATTTGATCCTAAGTACCTTGATGATCTACAAGCCACTAAACCTAAAACAAAGGTGTTTAAAGAAGAGAAACAGAAAAACCTGATTACTAAATTAAACCACTATAGAGCGGAGTTATTATTAAATATTGGTGAGTCTGAAGCTTACAAAGAGCTGTATTCGGAATTTCCCGAATTAGTTGACGAAATACAACCACAATTTAATAAAGCTAGAGACAATAATACTAGAATACTAGGGAAGATAAGAGCTATTGAAGGCTTACTTGAGCAAGATAAACCTGTAGAGAATATATGAAATTAAGACAATGGCAAGCTGAGTGTATTGATTTAGCTTCAACAAAATACAGAAGTGGCTTTAGCCATTTTTTAGCTTTAGCTACACCTGGTGCAGGTAAAACGTTAATGGCTTCCGAATTAGCTAATCAGCTATTAACAAAGGACATGGTTGATTTAGTTATTTGTTTTTCACCCTCATCCATTGTTTCTCAAGACTTTAGTGAAAGCTTGAAGTTAAAAACCCAAGAGCGCTTTGATGGCTTGATCGGCTCTAAAGGAAGATCGTTAACTTATCAAAGTCTTCAATTCCTTAATGATGACTTTTGGCGTTTATTTACACGATATCGTGTGTTTGTGATATTTGATGAAATCCACCATTGTGCTGGATCTACTATTGATAATGCGAATTCATGGGGCGAACAAATAATACTGAACATTCAAGATAAAGCTAAATATACATTGGCGTTGACAGGAACACCTTGGCGCTCAGATACTGCTCCTATCGTTCTTTCCAACTATATGCACCCTAGCAACAAAATATCATGTGATTACGTTTATGGGCTTGCTGAAGCTATTCAAGATGATGTTTGTCGTATACCGCAGATAATCGCAGTTGATAACAATAATATTTCTGTTGTTGATGACGATGAGACTAAAACGTTTACTAGCTTTAAATGCTTATTATCGCAATCAATCATTCCTTATCAGGAAATTATTGAAAATGAAAAGGTTATTAAATATGTAATTTCTTCTGCACAGAAAAAGTTGAGCGCAATTAGGATTAAAAACTCTGATGCCGCCGGGTTAATTGTTGCATCATCTGTTGAGCATGCAAGACAGATTTCAGCATTAATGAAAGCCAGTTTTAACGAAAATGCCGTTGTTGTTACTTACAGAGAAAATGAGCCAACCAGTATTATTCAACAATTTAGGCACGAACAAACTAAATGGATCATTTCCGTAGGCATGATCAGCGAGGGAACTAATATCCCCCGATTGCAGGTTTGTTGTCACCTCACCAATATAAAAACAGAAATGCACTTTAGGCAGATTTTAGGCCGAATACTTAGAATGACTGACTCAATAAATCAAGAGGCTATTATGTATATGCCTGCTGAGCCTAAGCTGTTGGAATATGCTTACCGAGTTAAGCAAGATGTGCCTTTTGAAGCTGATGTGGTTAAGTTTGAAAAGATGAAGGCTTGTGTTGAAGATGCTGTGGGTGGTGAGACTTCAGACACTGTTATATTCGACAAGGAACCAAATGTTAGCTCTAAAGAAAAATTAAAACTTAGTGGATTTGATACTGTTATTGGTCATCATTCCTTTGATGGAGCTAGTGCTACAGTCGAGGAACACTTTTTGGCAAGTTCTTATGAAAAAGTCGTTAATATTTTTGGTCGATTTCAACAAGAAGCTATCGCGTTAGGGCTAAGTGAATTGAGGTAGTTATGCTAACTGTAAAAAAATTTAAGGGACGATTAGAGCGGTCTAACCGATCGGATTGGCTGCATGTCGCAATTGATGCTAACAATGCAAAACAATTTTATATTGTTGGAAATGGTGGGATGGGGAACACAATTAGCGCACCTATTGAAAGCTACTTACCTGAAATCAAGGAATGGGTAATTAGACAGATTAACTCTGGTGAATTAATTAAAGATGAAAAGAAAAGTCTTCTGCTCGATAGAAATATTTTGATTCATTATATATCGCTAGCACAGAGCAACTAGATAATAACGTTAAGGAGTTAGTTAGTTAGTTAGTTAGTTAAATGAAAACATCGATTACAGGCATCATTAAACACGTTGAATTGATTGAAGTGAATGAGCTTAACCTCCAATTTATTTATGGTACTGTTGAGAGTGACCGCCTCGGCCGTTGGCAGCCTGGCAATTGGATGGTTAGCAGCCCTATAGAGCGAATAGATGCTGAAAATCTCTTGGTTCATACCTTAAACAGCCTTTATAAAGTTGATGTATTGCCATCTTCAATTTCACTTACCGCAGAGCAATTTCTACTCGTTAGGCAAGGCATATCTCCTTCTTTCATATTAAGGTAAGCACATGAAGAATTTCAAAGAGGTTAAACGACAAGAAGTTATTAAATTAACTTGTGACGGCTGTGGTCTAGAAGCCTGTGTTGATGAGGGGTATGAATTTAGCGAGTTTATTACCATTGACCACCAGTGTGGTTATGGTGCAATGCATGGTGATGGGAAGCTAATATCAGTAGACTTATGCCAACAATGTTTTGCGGATATGTGTGGTGACACTCTCAGGATAACGGACAAAAGTAATTCCATTATTGAAGACAATGAAAGTCTGGACACGAGCACGCTTGAATATAGTAATATTTTTGATGTAATTTGCCAGTCAAAGACTAAGGCACGTCAACTAAAGGAGAGAGGTGACTTAAGGTTGGCTGTAAGAGATATATTATCGAAAAATAAAGTTGCCAATAATAATGAGTTAACAGTTGCGTTGAAACGCGTAGAACAACTTTGGGATGCTCAATACCAATCAGCCGAAGGTAATGAGCTTCATCAACTTGTCGATTTGATTTATGCTTATGAGAAAAAAGATTGGGACAGTTATTTTGAAGAAGCGCCTTTAGCAGATGATGATTTTATGCCAGGCAGGTTAAATTTTAAATCAAAGTTCACTTGTGACGAAGATCATACTGCGAGTGGTATGTTATCCAACATATCCGTCAATACAAACATTGATGATGAGACTTCAAGGGATTCAGCTTTGGCAGAGAGTCACCTTGATGATGCCAAGCAACAACTGTTAGAAAGTATGGTCAATGTAATAGCTAAGTACCCCGAATTACGACTGGGTCAGTTATTAGTAAATGCCATCAATCTTCAGCAGCCATGCCCTGAACTTTTTCATATTGAAGATGATGTCTTAGCTGAAAAAAATCAAGCTGTTCTCAAGAACCATAAAGAGTTAGTAACTACGTTATGAAAAAAATACTTAGGAAGCACAAAGCTTTTTACACCCGCATTTACCGCCTTGCTAAGGCTTGTGATATGAGTTTTGATTTTGCTCTTCAAATGATAAAGCTAAGAGCAGATGACAAACAATTAATGCGAAAGAAGAGATCTCATGGCAGTTTTTTGAATTGGGATACAGCTTCAATGGATACGTTAGGTTTAATGGTTTGTGAATGTTCAAAAAAAGACGGTGAAACTATCAAAATACGTGTATTTATGACTAAAGAAGAATTGCCTATCGAGCAACAGTTTTTATGGGAAGAAAGTACCATGCATTGAATTGAATAAGTAACGATACTGACAGCAACTAAATGATATATCAAGGAAGCATAAGCCAAACAATTACAAGAGATTGTCTGTCAGACAAATACTTTAAATAAAACTTGAAAAGTCGCCATATTACTCATTACATGGTGACTATTATAAAATAGAGACACATATAAGTTTATTATAGTTCAAGAAGAATAAAGACCATTTATTTAACCCCAACATGCGCTAAGCGGAAGCTTCGAGTGGCTAAATTGGTACTTCGGCTCCTAGCCAAGAGCTGACATTAGCTTTTGTAAAATCATAAAAATATTAGAGAGAAATTTTAACCAGAAATCGCTATATGTTTGAGGCGCTGTAACTGAAGTTGTCAAAACGCCCTTTTTTCTGAGATGTTCAGTTTTTACTTATGAGATGAATGTAGATTCCCTTAATATGAACGTCAACTTTGGATCTTAAGGTGGATGTAGGGCTAAAAAATGGAATATTCAAACACGCTACTGTAATTTAAAATAACGTTTATTCCGCTCAGTTTTACTTAAGTACTTACACGTTAAGTTGCAATTGCGTCATTTGCTCAGTAGTCTTCTTTAAATTGATAACAATTACATATGACTACCCATGAAAAATTCATGCATTGCACTATTCCTTTTTGTACTTTTTGGTTGTAGTGAACAAGGCGCTAACGATTACTTAGCATCAGCCAAAACAAAACTTGCCCAACAAGACTATGACTCAGCAATTATAGAGCTTAAAAATGCCATAAAAACTGAGCCCTCGCTTGCAGAAGCTCGATTTTTATTGGGGAAGCTTTATTTACAAACCCATCAATACGAAAATGCTGAGAAAGAGTTTGAGCGCGCTATGGCATTTAATTACCCTGCAAGCGAAGTTGTTCCGTTACTATCACAAACGTATCAAAAAACAGGCGCTGACGATACCTTGCTTAAATTGTCACTTAAAAAATCAGGATTAAAAGCAGATGACTTAGTCCAGGTACGCTTTTACAAACTACAAGCCATGGTGCGTTTAGAGCAAATTGAAAAAGCGAAGGGGATGATTAATAAAATCAAAGTGATGAAAACACAATCTCCGTTTAAGCAGTTATCACTTGTTTATGCAATTTTGATTGGCAATGGACTGT
Source organism: Colwellia sp. M166 (assembly GCF_024585285.1). Classification (NCBI taxonomy): domain Bacteria; kingdom Pseudomonadati; phylum Pseudomonadota; class Gammaproteobacteria; order Alteromonadales; family Colwelliaceae; genus Colwellia; species Colwellia sp. M166. The sequence goes on along the minus strand of NZ_CP040755.1, from coordinate 340,765 downwards.
TTGATAAGGGATTAGTTGATGAAAAATCGAGAGATAAAAACCTTGGAGCCGCCAACATACAACTCGATGGAGTATTGGCGAAATATCCCACCCAATCAGACGCATTGACGCTCAAAGCAAATTTACAAATTCAAGCAAAAGATATTCAAGGTGCGATTGATACTTACCGCCTTTATGTAGAAAACTATCCTGAAGATAAACAAAAGTCATTTTTATTCGCTAGATTACTCACTGACAGCAATCAAACAGCCGAAGCCGAGCCAATTATTGATAGCCTTTTAAAAATCAACAGTGAAAACCCACTGCTTAATCAACTCAAAGCCATTGCGCGATTTAATGACAAAGATAACGTGAATGCATTATTACATGCAGAGCGAACGTTATTAAAATCTTCAACTGAAACGCCTGCACGCTTAATTGCCGGTATTAGTGCCTACCTATTAAAAGACTTAGAAAAAGCGAACCAACACTTATCATTTGTTGCCAGTGAGTTACCTGCTTCACACCAAGCCTTGCGTATATTGGCTGATACGCAATTACGATTAGGATTGCTATTAGAAGCGAACGACACGGTAACCAAGTTTGATGAAATATCAGAGCAAGATGCTAGCCTACTTTCAGGGGTTGGCCGGGCACTGTTACGCAAAGGTGAGCTAAATAAAGCGAAAGCCGTTTTAAATAAGCAACCTAAAGCGCTTATTACACCTGATGCGTTAGCAAATGTTGGCCTATTAAAGCTTTCCCTTAATGACTTGTCAGGCATTATCGACTTAGAAAAAGCACTCGGTAACCTTAAAGAAAACCTTGATGAAGGCCTTGAAGAAGGTAAGCAAAACTTATCTCCTGAGCAACTTCAGCAAGCCCTTGCACAAGCGTATTTTTCAACTGAACAATTTAGCAAGGTAATGATGATAGCCAAGAAATGGCAACAAACTGAAGATTTGAAACTACAAGGCTTTATCATGGAAGCCAAGGTATTAACTAAACAAAACAAACCAGATAAAGCCAAAGCGCTCTACCAAAAAGTGTTAATACAAGAGCCTAATAATCCAGCGGTAGCACTCGCTATTATTAATTTATCACCAACAAATACAAAAGTTGAAACACAAACGGTCTTTGATGAGGTGGCAATTTTACTTAAAACACACCCTGCGCACTTACCTATTATTCTCAAGCACTACTTATTAAGTAAGGTACTTGGACATGATGAAATAGCAACAACACACCTTGAGCAGCTTTTGCAGCAAACACCTACTAATCAAGGCTACAAAATCACTTTGGGAAAACTACTCTTAATAGAAGGGAAGACCACGCAAGCCATTAGTCAGTTTGAAAGCGCAAAAAGTGACACATCAGCACCATTTTGGTCACAACTGGCATTCGCCTACATTAATACCAAACAATACAACAAAGCCACAGCTTTATACCAAGCATGGGTTGAACAACAACCCAACAATCCTGAAGCAATAACAGGCATGATAAAAGTACACATGACTAAGGGCGAGCAAGATAAAGCCTTAGCACTTACCGAGTATCATTTAAATGAGTTAGGGGGTAAGCACATTGAAATACAATTGTTACGCTTACAGTTACTACTGAGTAAAGGCGCCTTTGAGCAAGTAGAAAATGAGCTCGACGCATTGCCAGAAAACATTCAAGCGCTACCTTATAGTCAAGGTGTTAGAGGGCAAGTACAACTGAAAAAACGTGAGTTCCCCCAAGCGATGAAAAACCTAAAAACGGCTTACCACGCTACATCATCACCTACCAATACTAATTTAATGGTGAACGTGATTTATCAAACCCAAGGAGAGCAAGCTTCTTTATCGTTTTTGAACAAACATATAACTCAACACCCTAATGATGAAAAAAGCACGTTGAAATACGCATTACTTCAAACTTCAAAAAACAACGATGAGGCGCTCACTTATTACCTTAAAACCATTGAGCTAAACGCAAATAATATCATTGCGTTAAATAATGTCGCTAGCCTTTACATGAAAAAACAAAACTTTCAACAAGCGCTGCAATTTGCACAACAAGCGTTTTCAATAAAACCTAACGAAATTCAAATACTAGACACCTTGGGCAGCATTGAATTAAAGCTAAGCAAAAATGAATCTGCATTACAGCACTTAACCCGTGCAATCAATTTATCTAATAACGACATTATTGATAGTGTATTTGTTAATTAACCTCAGCTCGGGATAAGAATTAATTAAATTGAACTAAGTGCCCGTTCCACGATCCGATCTTTCGACCAAGAAAAAACAGAAAGATAATAAGGAACGGGCATGAATAAACTAGTTGAAATATTCTGTGATGTCGATGATTTTTGTCGCGTATTTATCCCACAATGGGAGAAACAATTAATTGCTGATGGAAGTATCAAGCGAAATCGTCCATGCCGTATGGCTATGAGTGAGATAATCACTATATTAATTGCTTTTCATACATCAAATCATCGCGACTTTAAAAATTATTATAAAGGTTATATTGCTAAGTTTTATCGTTCACATTTCCCTAGCTTATTGAGCTACACTCGATTTTTAGAAGTGATGCCTAAAGCGGTCGTTCCACTTTCTAGCTACTTTTCAATACTTAAAGGTGAGTCTACAGGTATTGAGTTTATTGACTCTACAAGCATAAAAGTATGCCATAACTTAAGAATTCCTAGACATAAAACATTTGACGGTATAGCCGAACGGGGCAAAGGAACAATGGGTTGGTTTTATGGGTTCAAACTACATTTAGTCACTAACTTTAGAGGTGAAATAGTTGAGGCTAAATTAACTACTGGCAATGTTCACGACACAAAAGCCCGTATTAGCCTTAGCTAAAAACTTAAAAGGGAAGTTATATGCAGATAAAGGCTATATAAGCAAAAAAATTAACAGTTGGTTTGAAGGAAAAAGGAGTTGATTTGATAACAACCGTGCGCCGTAATATGAAAGCCAAAGCTATGTCGTTATGGGATAGAGCAATGTTATCTAGACGGTTTATTATTGAAACGATAAATGATCAATTGAAGAATATATCTCAAATAGAGCATTCGCGTCATCGTAGCCCTAATAGTTTTATGTTGAATTTACTGGCAGGTTTAGTGGCTTATTGCCTTAAAGAAAATAAGCCAACCCTTAATATTAGTGACGTAGAGAAGAATGCTATGGTTAGGGCTTAACCCGATCTGAGGTTAATTACATTGAAGCTTTACTCGTTAATAACCAGCTTAAATTGGCACAAAAGAAAATAGCACAACAGCCACTTCATGATGAACAAGCTATCTTGCATTTAAATATCCTTAAAAAGGAATATTTATCAGAGTGATTTTTAAAGTGGCGTTGAGCGCTTTATCCTTAATTGTCATTGCATAAGTGTTAGGTATTTTTACACTTCACCTAACCCTGAACTTTAGAGGTTACGTAACCCTATGATTATCAGTCTTATTGTTTTCTTGGTGCGAATTTTGCTTAAATAAAAAAATAACAAAGTAATTAAACTATTGAATAATGTTGTAGACACCTTACTTATACACGGAACGGCAAAAACACAAAACGGAGCAAACCATGAAATTATTGAAAACCATACCGCTGCTTATAGCTGCGTTATCACCTTTTGCGTCTAACGCATTAGACTACACCAGTACTTTTGCTGATAATGGCTTGATTACTACAGAGACTCGTACAGATACCGCAACAGGTGCAGTTTCTGTGTGGGAATGGTTAGATGTAACCGTAACTAACGGTTTGTCTTACAGTAACGTGGTTACTGATTTAGTCGACGGGATTTTAGGCAATACATCCGCGCATACAGGCGCATCAGCTGGAGCAATAAGCGACATATGTGCTTTGTCAGCTGCACAGGCCACAAGTTGGCAGACAGTTACAATTGAGAAAATTTCAGAGATGTTTTCAGCTTTCTACGGCGAGGATTTGTACCCGCTCACATATCAATTTGGACATCATGCAGCGGATAAAGTTTCACCATTTATTTAGTTGTACGGAGACACAAACGCAGATGGCGCGCGCTGGCCACGGGTACACAAACGACGACTCATATGGTTACTGTTACGGATTTGCTGCATCTCGCCACACCTGCGAACAAATCTCAGCGTATTCATTGCTAAGTTCATATGATGGTTTTTATACGGAAGTTAGTCTGGATGTTCATTTTACCCAGCCTTTCGGTGACCATTATGACCGGGGGACATGGTTAAAACGCAAAGCGGTCAGCTATGATGAAGTACCAGAACCTACTACACTAGCGATTTTTGCATTAGGCCTTATGGGTTTAGCATCACGTCGATTTAAGAAACAATCTTAAATAAGTTTCTTTATTGAAATTGATCATCGATGAAGGTATGCCTGAATAAACCCATGTAACCCAATGTTGTCGATAATCATCAATAAGCATTTGCCAGTTTGGTAGATGCTTTTTTTGCTCATAAAGCTGCGTTAATCGACGTATGTGATTTCGTAATGTTCGTTTTGAAACTGTTATTTTTTCTTGTCCAAACTGATAACCTAAAAAATCAAAGCCATTTTTGATTCTACCGATGGTCGTTTTATCAGGATGTTGTTTTAACTTTAGTTTTTCAAAATGTTGGTTAACGGTTTTTATAGCTTGACGTAACTTCCATCTTGTTGGTGATAAAACAATAATGTCATCCATATAACGTCGATAAAATACGGACTTACTTTCCATTTCTTTATCTAATTCATAAAGGTAGAAGCTTGAGATTAAAGGGCTTAATGGACAACCCGATGAAATACCTTGTTTTATATCCCTAAACAGCCCTCCTGATTCAACACTGCGTTTGAGATATTGTGCCAATAAGTTCATTACCGTTTTATCTTTGATGTACTTTGATAATTTATCTAATAATACTTCATGGCTTATTGACTCGTAATACGATTTCACATCGGTTCGAAATACAAACGTATTGTTGTTTACCAAGCCTTCTAAATCATCTTTTAAATTACGCTGTATCTCTGTAACAGTATGCTTGCTACCACCATGTCCTTTTAAGTGTGTACACAGCTTAGAGGATGGTAAATGATACTGTAATACCAGTGACAACTGTTTTAACACCAAACTATCTATTGATGTCCATAAGTGAATAACTTCACCTGATGATTTAGTTATTTTTTGTAATGGTTGAAAATTGAAGGTATTTGATATTAATTCATCAATAAGTTGTGATTTGATTTTATTCCAATGAAAACGTACATCCCATACATCACTGTTATCGGGAAAGTGTTTTCGTTGTTTACATAACCAACTAAACGATTCATCGATTAAGTATTCAGATAATAATTCAGTTATCACTTAATGTTCATGCCACTGTAAACTTATTCGACTCATACATATGTATTAACCATGATTTACATTACAAATACTACCATAGGATTAAGTATCCTTTGCTAATCATGATAAATAAAGGCTTCTGGCTAATATCGGTAAACTATTAGCACTACTTGAGTATAATTATTCGTTTCATCCATCAAAATTATTCCAATCGAGTGTCAGCAATGGTGCTTTGTTGACTGTCATTATGAAGGTAGCTCAATGCTTAATGAACACTAAAAATAGCTCAAAAAACTATTGATGCTAACGTCCGTAATCGTATCTAAGTGAACATAAACGAGCCTAATTTTGAGGACTAATTTAGGTCAGCTCTTGAACGAAAATTACTAAAGCTTGTTGCACTTATAACGAGGAGCTAAGCTATTTCTGCCGAGAGCAACAGCTCGAATGTATGATGATTTATTGTAAAGTATGATTCTTTTTTGTTGAGTATGACACTTCATTGTCACTGCACAAATGTGTTGAGTTTATAGAGCATATTAGCTTGGTGGCTTTTCTTTATATTATTAAGGGAAGTTAATATTTGGTATTATAAAATGGTACGAATACCAAAAACATAGAAGCCCGTAGACCATAGTACAAAAGAATTTGGTCAGTCAGTCAGTTAAATTGGTATTAATACACCCCCTATTTTTGGCGTTCTTGAAGCAAGTCATTTGGGAATTCTATATCGGCTTTGTCAATTTCATCAATCAATAAAATGGGGCGTTGCTCTTCTTCAAAAGCCTGCCATAGTTTGCCTTTAACAATATAATTTGAAATATCATGAACACGTTCATCGCCTAATTGACTATCACGTAATCGAGATACTGCATCGTATTCGTATAAGCCTTGCTGTGCTTTGGTGGTTGATTTGATATGCCATTGATACAATTTACAATTAAGCGATTTAGCGAGCTCTTCAGCCAACTGAGTTTTACCTGTACCCGGCTCACCTTTGATCAACAATGGTTTTTCTAATGCTATCGCGGCATTTACCGCCATTGTAAGGTCATTAGATGCAATATAATTATCTGTACTTTTAAACATGGATTACCCTATTAAATTTGTTACGTTTTATTTATTACGCTTTACTTGTCTTCCACTATGACTTGCTTGGCCCAGGGAAGAATATATTCGTGGTTTGCTGATAAGTTTTATATTCTGGTCGTTTCTGCACAGAATAAAACTCAGACGGTACCGCTCCGGTATAAGTCACTAAGGTGGTGTACACCATTCTTGAAGCCAGTAAAATACCGATACCTAACAATGCCCAAATGATCAGTAAGTTGACCTTATTACTTGCAAAAACACAATGGATAACAGCAAACAGTAACAAAGCATCTTTTTCTGGTCGAATAAATAAATGTTGGTCGGCAACTTTCGCTGTTTTAGTACAACGTGGGTCAACCACGACAATTTTACCACCACGCTTTTGAATGGCTTTCATGCGGCCAATGACGTTCGGAGCAGTCATCATACTGCCATTTGAGACCACTGGATTGCCACCGATAATTAACATAAAGTCAGTACGGTCAATATCAGGCACAGGAATAAGCATACCAGCACCTAACATGAAGTTAGCGGCAACATAATGTGGCATTTGATCAGCCGAAGCCGAGCTATAACGATTGATGGTACCAATAGATTTCATAAAAGGTTTTAAGAACAAGCCATTGCCAAGACTGTGGGCATTAGGGTTGCCTAAATATATCGCTAAGGCGTTTTTACCATGAGCCTGTTGAATCGCTTTAAATTTTTCTGTTATCTCGGTATAAGCTTCATCCCATGATATATCATCCCAACCTGTGTCTGTGCGTCTTATCGGGGTTTTCAAACGATCTTTATCATTATGAAAATCTGCTAAAGCGGTTGCTTTCGGGCAGTTATACCCTTTACTAAAAGGGTCTTTTTGATCGCCTTTAATCGACAATATTTCTTGGTCTTGATACTTAATTTCCAAGCCACACATGGCTTCACAAATATTACAGTTTCGATAATGTGTTTTAACGTCAGTCATGTTTAAACCTATGCTGATAATACGCTATCGACACTTACGTAAGTCAACAGCGTTGAAAGATGAGTTTATAAACTAAGCTAATTTACTGGTATTAAAGCCTTATCTACTATCAACAAAAAGTTATCAATAAAGAGGCTATAACATAAAATACCGTATTGCGAATGCAGCTAACACTGCCGTTATTATTATATTAACTATTTATATTTCTCATTAGCTTAAGTTATCGGGTGAAAACCATTATAGCTTCACAATCAACTTGCCTTTATTCTGGCCAGTAAAAAATAAGTTCAAACCTGTCATGGCAGATTCAAGACCATTAAGCACATGAGCACGATGTTTAATTTGTCCTTTCATCACGTAAGGCGTTAATTTCGCTAACAAAGCAGGTACTTCGCTAAAATGATCTGGCATAGTAAAACCTTGTATAGTTAAACGCTTTTTAATGATAGGGATCCAGTTTGGCGCAAGATCTGGCTCTGCTTTTGAATAATCAGCAATCAGTCCACATACCGCTATACGGCCATGAGCATTCATACGAGCAAAAACATGGTGCTGTATGGGGCCACCGGTATTTTCAAAGTAAATATCAATGCCGTTTGGCGTTAATTCTGCTAACTTCTTTGCTAAGTCATCAGCTTTATAATTAACCGCACCATCAAAACCTAATTCGTTGACGATCCAATCCGCTTTTTCATCGCTTCCCACCACGCCTATTACGGTTAAGCCATCAGCTTTAGCTAATTGACCAACAATTGAACCCACAGAGCCTGCTGCGCCTGAAACCACGATAGTTTCACCTTTTTGTGGCTTACCAATACTGTAAAGCCCTTGCGTTGCCGTTAAACCCGGTAAAGCAAAAACCGATAAAATAGCTTCATCGGGTAACGGTGCAGTAACTTTATTTAAGCCAACACCACTACTTAAGTGATACTCCGTCCACCCCATCATACCCATCACGCGTTCGCCGACTTTAAAATCAGGGTGCTTACTTTCCACTACTTCTCCAATACCTGAACTACGCATAACATCACCCAACTCAACCGGTGGAATATAGCTTTCTGTATCTGGGCTCATCCAACCGAACATTGCTGGGTCAAGGGACATATGATTTTGCTTCACTAAAAACTGACCTTCACCGACACTAGGCATGTTTCTGGTGACAACTTCAAATAAATCAGGGCCAACGGGACCAGCACCTGGACGAGCGATTAAGTTTATTGCAGTGTAAGTACTCATGTTTTTTCTCTTTTTAGTTGCTGTTATTAATTTTTATTATTAGTTTTTTTAATTTATCAATAAAGCGCATTAGGCAACTAACTGACTAATCGGCTTTATTTGCTTAATATCTTGTGTTTGATGGAAGCTTTTAAAAGCAGCTGCCAGCTTTTCACTTTCTAAAAATACTTGTTGCCAATATTGCAAACGCTGCTCAGGTTCTAACGTCACAAAGTCCTTGCGATCAGGAATTTTTCCGTATGGAAGTGCATCAATAAAAGCTTGTGATGGGCAGACTAATACCGTTTTATCGTAATGTTCAGCACGGACATTTCTTGACAACTTTTTGTCAAACCAACCTGCTTTTAACGTTGAACTAAAATGCGGATAAAGGGTTAAGCCATCAAGCGCTAAGTCGAAATGATAATCAATAATACCGCCGTCTCGATACATGCCCGGCCCACAGTCGGCAATATCTTGTATGCCCTGCATCACCATAGGAATAGCACCCGAGGCAAGTAAAGCATCTTTAATATTATTTTCGCTAAAGGCTAAACGCGTGGTCGAAATATTATCGGGGTCATGCAGCTGTAATTGGCTCTCTTGATGCTGAAAAACATAACGCTCGTACTGACTTTTAATCAATGAACGTTTTGCACCATTGCGCAATAAGCTTGATAACAACCCTAAGCCCAATAACACTTTATTTTCTGAGGCAACTAAGCCTCGACATTTGGCGACAACAAAGTGTGCTTTGAAAATTTTATTATTAATAATTTCTTCAGCGCCAGACTCGCCAAATAATATATCTAATAATTCTCGTGCTTTATCGGTAATTTCAGCGGCGTTAGCCTTACTTGAATAAACCGTTTCACTGTAGTTTTTGGCTAATCGTTCAATGGCTGCCACAGGATCTTGTTGGGCAAAACAAGCCATTCTAAAAGCGCCTGCGCTCGAGCCAATTAAGTTTAATGGTTGCTGTTGATGCTGAAAAAAATCACCAAAAAAATATTTATCTAATCCGTATAAAACAAACCATTTAGGCCCTCCACTAGCGCCTAGAAAGTTATTAAAAATATCAGGGCTAAAGCCCTTTTCTTTAATCGTTTTTAAAGCCGTTTCACCAGCATAAATTTCTAACATATATACCTATAACACCCAGCGGTGCCAATTTCAGAATGCCTGAGCCAATGGTACTCAACACGCATTTTTATTATTGCTGTAGCCTTCAAACAGGTGTAACGATGAACCTGCTTTACACAGCTGTCCCTTCATTTTGAAGTGGCGTGGATATAAATCAACATCAGCTTTACGACAGATTAATCACAGCTATTCATCATAGCCATGATTAATCTAATGCTTTATTAACGCAGTTCTTTGCGCAGTACTTTACCGACATTGGTTTTTGGTAACTCATCTAAAAACACCACAACTTTCGGGCGTTTGTAGTTAGTCAGTAACTCAGTACAGTGCTCAATAACATCGCGCTCGGTTAAACTAAGGTCTTTACGTACCACAAATACTTTCACCATTTCACCGGTAGCATCACTTGGCGCTGCAACAGCTGCGGCCTCTAGTATACCTGGATGGGTAACCAGTACTTCTTCAATTTCATTAGGGAAAACATTAAAACCCGAAACGATAATCATGTCTTTTTTACGATCCACAATAGTAAAAAAGCCATTTTCATCCATAGTGGCTATATCACCGGTGGCTAACCAACCGTCTTTTAGCACTTCATCGGTTGCATCTTGACGATTATGATAACCCTTCATGACCTGCGGACCTTTAACCCACATTTCACCCGGTTTACCAATCTCAACTTCTTCACCGTCATCACCAATTAAACGCACATCAGTCGAAGGTGCTGGTATACCAATAGTGCCATTGTAACTTTCTTGATCGTAAGGACTCATGGTTACCAAAGGTGAACATTCCGTTAAACCATAACCTTCTAGCAAACGCGTAGCCGTCACTTTTTCCCAAAGCTCAGCGACTGGACGCTGTACAGCCATACCGCCGGCAAAACCTAATTTTAAAGTGCTAAAATCAAGTTTTTCGAAACCTGGCGTATGTAATAAACCATTAAATAAGGTGTTAACGCCTGTAATAGCGGTAAAAGGATATTTATCTAATTCTTTAACGAAGCCAACCATGTCTCTTGGGTTAGTAATTAGCAGGTTGGTGCCGCCAAAAGGAATAAAACACAGGCAGTTAGAGGTTAAAGCGAAAATGTGGTACAGCGGTAAGGCCGTTACCATCATTTCTTTACCTATTTCGTAGACATTTTTAGTCGAAGCATTCGATTGTTCAACATTAGCAATCAAATTACGGTGCGTTAACATCGCCCCTTTTGAAGGACCCGTTGTACCACCCGTGTATTGTAAGAACGCTAAATCATCGCCTTTTACCGCAACCGGCATATAACTAAGTTTTGCACCTTTAGCCATAGCTTTATTAAATTTAACCGCACCCGGTAAGTTATATGCTGGTACTTGTTTCTTAACGTACTTTAGGACGCAATTGACAACCGCGCCTTTAATTGCACTTAAACGGTCACCAACACCGGTGAGGATAACTTGATTTATATCCGTTTTATCAATCACGGTTTCAAGCACATGAGCAAAGTTTTCAAGGATCAGGATAGATTTTGCACCTGAATCTTTTAATTGATGTTGTAATTCTCGAGGAGTATAAAGTGGATTAACATTAACAACCGTTAAACCAGCAATCAACGCACCAAATAATGCAATAGGATATTGCAAAAGATTAGGGATCATAATGGCAAATTTATCACCTTTTACTAAACCCAAATCGTGCTGTAAATATGCAGCGAAATCGCTCGCTTGCTGACCAAGTTCTTGATAAGTAATACTACTATCCATATTAATGAATGCGACATTATTCTTGTATAACTTGGTATATTTTAAAAACAAATCCGCTATAGAGTTATATTTGTCTGGATTTATTTCAAATTCAACGCCTGCTGGATAACTTTTCTCAAGCCAAACTTTTTCCATGGTATTATCTCCCCAATCACTAATATTTAGTGTATCTAGTGCCATTGTTATTATTGTTAATGTTGTTCTTACGGCTATTTATAACCTTGTTCATATCAATCAATGACACTCTACTGTACATGTTACTGCTTGATTACTAAAGCACTTCAAATAATCCTGCAGCACCTTGACCACCGCCAATACACATGCTGATCACCACATATTTAACACCACGACGCTTACCTTCGATAAGTGCATGCATAACCATACGCGTACCGCTCATGCCGTAAGGATGACCAATTGAAATGGCGCCACCATCTACATTTAAACGATCTTCTGGAATACCTAATTTTTCGGCACAATATAAAACTTGTACGGCAAAGGCTTCGTTAATTTCCCATAAACCAATATCGTCCATGGTTAAGTTATTACGCTCGAGTAATTTTGGAATCGCGTAAATAGGACCTATGCCCATTTCATCAGGTTCACAACCAGCCACAACCATGCCACGATACGCGCCTAATGGTTTAAGTCCACGTTCTTCGGCTAATGCTCGTTCCATCACCACAACGGCTGCTGCACCATCAGACAACTGAGAAGCATTGCCGCCAGTAATCGTGCCGTTATCTTTTACGGCTTTTAATCCTGACAAGCCTTCAATATTAGTCGATGGACGGTTGCCTTCATCTTTAATTAACGTGACTTCTTCTTTACTGATATCGCCGGTAGCTTTATCCATCACTAACTTTGTTGCCGTCACCGGTACAATTTCATCGTCAAATTTGTTTGCTGCTTGTGCCGCCGCTGTACGTTGCTGTGATTTAAGCGCGTATGCATCTTGCTCTGCCCGTGAAATTTCATAGCGATTAGCGACAATTTCAGCAGTATCTAACATCGGCATATAAATAGCTGGTCGATAAGCTTTAACACTTGGGTCAACCGCGCGATGCATATTCATTTTGTCGTTTTGCACTAAGCTAATTGAGTCACAACCACCCGCAATAACAACATTAGCGCCATCACAAACAATATGATTAGCTGCTGTCGCTATTGACATTAAACCTGATGAACATTGGCGGTCGATGGTCATGCCCGCAACAGATACCGGTAGCTCGGCAGCCATAGCCACTTGACGGCCAAAGTTCATACCTTGGTTGCCTTGAGTTAATGCCGCGCCGAAAATACAATCATCAATTTCATTAACATCGATACCGGCACGCTCTACTGCAGCTTTTACAGCAACGGCCGCTAATGTTGGGGCTGATAAATCATTAAATGCGCCTCGATATGCTTTACCTATTGGCGTACGTGCTACGGATACTATGACTGCTTCTCTCATGATAATTCCTGTTTGTAATATTTAAAATTCTAATTTTTTATGAGCTAAGTTATAAAATATTTAATCATCATCCTATAACTGTGTTGGCAAATAATGTTACAAAAGCTAGCCGCTTACTGTTGCTGTGACTTCATAAATGCCATCGCTTTTAACACAAACTTTTCACCTTGTTTAGCCCCTGATGCTAAAGATGCTTGCGCACTTTCATTGGTAAGCTCAGACCATTGCTCACGAACTGTTTCAGGACTTTGCTGATGCTGTGGAATAAAGCAACCTTGTGTTTCAACAATATTGGCACTTGAATAACCACCCGCACCCGCACATAAGATAAAACGATTAGGGGCATCGTCATCACACAGCGTTAACATACCTGCGGTAACCGCTTCAGGTGCAAAGGCCTGTACAATTTCTGGCGGCATTAAATCCTCGGTCATGCGTGTACCCGCTGTTGGCGCTAAGGCATTTACACGAATATTATTTTTTGCACCTTCGAGTACTAACGTATTCATCAGTCCTAACACCGCCATTTTTGCTGCGCCGTAGTTTGATTGACCAAAATTACCGTACATGCCACTCGATGATGTCGTCATAACAATACGGCCATAGTTTTGCTCTCGCATAATTTCCCACACGGCTTTAGTACAGTTGACGGTACCCATAACATGCACATCCATGACCAGTTTAAAGTCATCTAAAGTCATTTTGGAAAAAGATTTATCACGTAAAATACCGGCATTATTGATAAGAATATCGACACGGCCCCATTTTTCCATGGTCTGATTAACCATGTCTTGCACTTCATCAAAGTTAGCTACATTAGCGCCATGGCTGATTGCTTCGCCGCCATGCTCTTCAATTAAACGCACGACTTCTTGCGAGGCTTCTGATGAAGCGCCACTACCATCGCGAGCACCGCCTAAATCATTTACGACAACTTTAGCCCCTCTTCTCGCCAACTCTAAAGCGTGCGAACGCCCTAAACCGTTACCTGCTCCTGTTACAATAGCTACTTTACCTTGGAAATTAATGGTCATACTTTTTCCTTAAAAATTTTTATAAAACTCAATATTTACAATCGCACAAGCAACCAATAAGGCTACTTAACCATTTGCACTGAAATCCACTCTGCAACAAGTGCAGGGGTATCACAGCCTTCAATTTCAATGGTCACTTCGGTTGATAAGCGATACTGTCCGGGCTTTTTCTCTTCAATAGCAAGCGTTTTTGCATGAGCACGCACTCGGCTATTAACCGTAACGGGTTGTAAAAAACGCACTTTATCAAAGCCGGCATTCAATCCCATGTAGAATCCGTCGATAATGACACTGAACTCTTCAGCAAAATGCGACAACATTGATAACGACAAGAAACCGTGCGCAATCGTAGCGCCAAACGGCGTAGCTTTCGCTTTTTCTTCATCAACATGAATAAATTGATGATCAAGGGTACAGTCAGCGAATTGGTTAATTTGCGTTTGGGTAATTTGATGCCACTGAGTTGGCGCTGCTTGATTGCCAATAAATTTAGCAATGTCATCTCTATTGATTACTGTCGGCATTCTTTTTCCTTTGGTACGTTAACGTTACCAGCTATGAATGAATTTTAAGCGATAACTCATGCTAATCCCGACAGTAAAATTAAACAAATGAATAGTTTTCATACCTCGGTATTTATTGTACGAATAGTTTGAAAGGAGAATGTTATGACGGTGACTGGTAGAGCCTATTGATATATAACAAAAAAAGCATTATCGGTAAGGCGACAATGCTCTTTAAAGTGGCAATTGAGTTAAATGGCTTATTGCTTATTGCTTATTAGCAATAACAATTATGTACCGTTAGATTAAAACCACTCGGTCTGCATATCAAAACTGGTACTGTCGGTACTGTTCAGCGTTTTTTCCCAAACCGTGATCTGTGGTAACTCGATACGATAAAAGTATTGCAAGGCTTGCAACTTTCCCTGATAAAAATATTTATCGTCTTGATGAGGCTGCTCAGCTAATGCCTGCGTCGCAACAATACCTTGTTTTAACCATAACCAAGCAATAATAACGTGGCCAAACATCGACAAATAATTAACCGAATTGGCCAGTGCAAGGTCAATGTTTTTCGTCGACATATCCGTTAATACTGTTTTAGTTGTATGCTTTAGCATACTAACCGCGCTGAGTAATTCATCAGAAAACTCATTTAAGCTATCAAGTTGTTGCGCCAATATGATGGTTTTATTAATTTCATTTAAGGTCGCTAAGTACCCTTCCATGTTATGCATGGGTACTTTACGGGTGATTAAATCTAATGATTGAATACCGGTAGTTCCCTCATGAATAGCATTGAGTCGGTTATCACGATAAAACATCTCAACCGGATGTTCATTAATATATCCATGCCCGCCCATCACTTGAATAGCATAAGAGTTAGCTTTTGGACCATACTCAGAAGGCCAAGTTTTGATGATCGGTGTTAAAAAATCTAATAACGTATGAGCGTATGCTCGTTGCTCTGGCGTTGCTGCGGTTTTTTCATCGTCACTGAGCTGTGTACCATAAAGCACTAATGCCATTGCACCTTCAGCATAAGCTTTTTGCGCCAATAACATTCGACGAACATCGGCATGTTCAATAATGTTAACCATAGGTGATAGTGGATCTTTACAAGAAGGTAGTCGGCCTTGAGGACGGTTTTTAGCGTAATCAAGTGAATACTGGAAACCGGCTGTTGCCAAAACTGCACCGCTTGTGCCCACCATAATGCGTGCTTCATTCATCATATGAAACATGTATTTTAGACCGTGATTTTCTTCACCAACTAAATAACCAACCGAACCATTTTTTTCACCAAAACTTAATGCGGTTGAGGTTTGCGCTCGCCCGCCCATTTTGTGAAATAAACCGGCAAGGGCAACTTCATTATCTTCGCCAATCGAACCGTCATCATTTAATAAAAACTTAGGTACGACAAATAACGAGATACCTTTTACACCTTTTGGTGCACCTTGGATACGAGCAAGCACTAAATGAACAATATTTTCACTCAGATCATGATCGCCACCCGAAATAAAAATTTTACTGCCAGATAAGCGATAATTACCATCGCTGCCTTTTACGGCTTTAGTCGACAAATCACCTAAACCAGAGCCACTGCCAGGTTCAGTCATCGCCATTGTGCCCATAAAGCGACCATCTAACATAGGTTTAACCCAAGTATCGATAAGGTCTTTACTGCCATGTGCTAACAACAAATTAGCATTGGCGGTAGTTAACATGTTGTAACCCATTCCAACACCACCGGCAATGGTCAGATAAGTCGCTGCAGCACTCGCAACGATTGGCGGTAATTGCATTCCCCCTAAGTCATAATCGGCCATTGCAGAACTAATGCCTGAAGCATTCACCGCTTCAATAGCTGGTTTAAGTTCAGGAATTAAATGCACTTTTTTACCATCGAAAGTCGGTTGATGGGTATCTAATTTCTGACGAATAGGCAAAAAGTGCTTTTCTGCAATCGCTTTTGCCGTGTTAATAACTTCATTAAATGTTTGGCGATCATGGTCTTGATAGCGTGGTCGTTTTATCAATTGCTCGCTATCAAATAGTTCATAAAGCATAAATTCCAAATCACGCTCATTTATCATTGCTACAGCCATACGATTCTCTTTTTTCATTTAACAGTTAAAATTTATAACTTGGGTTAGCTAGGGCATGTTGATCTTGTCGTTTACAGCGCGGTTACACTTGAAAAAGCAAGCTTGACAGCTTGCTTTTTCAAGGTACGTTACAGACTATGCAGCAGACACGCCACCGTCAATGGCAATACACTGACCCGTCATATAAGTATTGGCAGGTGATAACATCATCAGCATCATAGCAACAATTTCTTTTGGCTCAGCTAAGCGGTTCATTGGAGCACTACGCCCCATTTTGCTTTGCTTTTCTTCATCAGCGAAGTTAGTCACCATCGGCGTTAAGGTAAAAAATGGACAAATGGCATTAATGCGAATGTTATTACGACCATACTCAACTGCTCCGGTTTTGGTTAAACCAATCACCGCATGCTTAGCCATCGAGTAAGCGCTACCACGTGGTGCGCCACCTAGTCCAGCCATAGAGCTGACATTGAGAATAGCCCCCTCACCTTGCGTTAACATTTGCTGTATTTGATGACGCATACCAAATTGTACACCTTTAACATTAATGGCAAATTGCATGTCCATAATGCTTTCATCAATATCATGTAATGGCATAAATTCATGCGCAATACCGGCATTGTTAACACCAATATCAACACGGCCGAAGGCTTCAAGAGCTTTATCGACCATGGCTTTGCATTGTTCATTTTTAGAAACATCACACTTCATTGCAAATACTTCGGCGCCAGTAGCGGCAATACCATCAGCCACTTTATGAACACCTACTTCGTTAATATCGCTGATCACTAATTTAGCGCCACGTTTGGCCAATTCTTCAGCGAGTAACTGACCAAAGCCTTGAGCTGCGCCGGTGATCACAGCGACTTTACCGGTAAAATCTAACAATGGATCCATGATGTATTTCCTTTAAATAAAAGTGTCTATTATTGTTTTAATACTTTTTATGCGTTGATTAATTTTCTTTGCTTAATTTTTACTGGCCTAATCCGTACTGGCCTAGTGTTGACTGATTAAGCTTGATGCTCTTGAGTAATAATTTCTAGCGCCATTAACGCGAGCGGCTCAACAAAAGCACCAACTTTATCAGCGTTAGCATTTGATGCATTACCCTGTGATGCTCTTTTTGCAACACCTTGCACAATGGCGGCCAAACGGAAAAAACTAAAACTCAGATAAAATGACCAATGATCTATATGGTCAATGTTCATACGTTGGCAATATTGCGCAACATATTCAGCTTCGGTTGGAATACCTAAACTGTTACGGTCAATACCTTTTAAGCCATCAATACTACCCAAGCCTTGTGGCATACGCAGCCCCATACATTGGTAAGCTAAATCAGCAAACGGGTGCCCCAACGTTGATAATTCCCAATCTAAAATGGCGATAATTTCCGGCTTATCTTTGGCAAACATAATATTGTCTAATCGGTAGTCGCCGTGAACTAAACACACCCGACCATCATCTTCAGGCAAATTGGCTTCTAACCACTGACCTAATTTATCCATGGCTGGAATAACCTGTAGCTCAGACGCTTTATACTGAGCTAGCCAACGTTCTAGTTGACGGGCAAAATAATTACCCTTCTTGCCGTAACTGCTTAAACCCACCGCTTCAATGTCAACATTATGTAAGGCAACAAGCGCCTTATTCATTGCTTCATACATTTCAGTTCTTTGCGTGTTATGAGCAATTTCGCTCAGTGAAGCATGCCAATAAATACTGCCGTCACAAAACTCCATTAAATAGAACATTGAACCAATAACGGTGATGTCTTCACACAAGTGATAAACCTGTGCAACAGGCACGTCTGTGTTTTTCAGCGCCTTTAATACCCGGTATTCACGGTCAACGGCATGTGCTGATTTCAATAATTTTCCCGGCGGTTGTCGGCGTAACACATAGGTGCCTGATTGTGCTGAAACTTTATAAGTAGGGTTGGATTGTCCGCCACTAAATTTTTCTAAACTCATTGGCCCTTGAAAGTCATCAAGGTGTTGTTCGAGATAAACCGTTAATGCTTTAATATCAATAGATGAGGCATTTGACATTTTTCGCTACTCTTAATAACAATGGAATTAACGGCAAGCTAGTCTACTTGCCGCGATGTAGTCTCTATAAAGTGATAACCATAAGGTCATAACTTACTCGGCTTTTTGTTTGACCAGATCTCGACCTAATTGCATCATATGTACTTGGTCAGGACCATCAGCAAGGCGTAAGGTTCTTTGCCCTGCGTAAGCATGGGCCAAAAAGGTATCTTGGCTTACACCAACAGCACCATGGC
Source organism: Colwellia sp. M166 (assembly GCF_024585285.1). Classification (NCBI taxonomy): domain Bacteria; kingdom Pseudomonadati; phylum Pseudomonadota; class Gammaproteobacteria; order Alteromonadales; family Colwelliaceae; genus Colwellia; species Colwellia sp. M166. Next base: position 321,908 of record NZ_CP040755.1, on the reverse strand, counting down.
ACTGGATAGCACGGTCTAAAACATCAAGTGACATGTTGGGCGCAACAATTTTTATCATCGCAATTAAATCTCTTGCTGCTTTATTACCTTCGGTATCCATTTTTTGGGCCGCTTTTAAGGTCATTAACCGTGCTTGTTCAATTTGACAGGCTGAAATGGCAATGTCTTCACGAACCGATTGCTGTTTGATCATAGGACGACCAAAAACAATACGTTCATTAACCCGTTTACACATTAAATCAAGTGCACGTTGGGCAACACCAATTGAACGCATACAGTGATGAATACGTCCAGGCCCTAATCGACCTTGGGCAATTTCAAAGCCTTTACCTTCACCAAGAATTATATTTTCAACTGGTACACGGACATTTTCAAAAGTGACTTCAGCATGACCTTCTGGTGCATCGTTATAACCAAACACTTGCATTGGGCGTACCATAGTAACCCCAGGTGTATTCATTGGCACTAAGACTTGAGATTGTTGAATATAACGATTGCTGTTTCCTGGGTCTGTTTTGCCCATCACAATCATCACTTCACATTGCTTACGACAGGCACCACTAATATAAAACTTACGACCGTTAATAACATATTCATCGCCATCACGCTCTATACGCAACTCAATATTCGTTGCATCACTTGAAGCAACTTCTGGCTCTGTCATGGCAAAAGCAGAGCGGATTTTTCCTTCAAGCAATGGCTCTAACCATTGTTTTTTCTGTGCGTCATTACCGTACTTAGCTAAGACTTCCATATTACCTGTATCTGGCGCCGCGCAGTTAAACACTTCCGGTCCCCACATAACTTTACCCATAATTTCGGCTAATGGCGCGTATTCAAGATTGGTCAAGCCAGCACTGTATTTTCCGTAAGCAACAGGGAGAAATAAATTCCACAAACCCGCAGCTTTTGCTTTCGCTTTTAACACTTCTAATAACGGCGGTGTTGACCATTGGTCTTTAGCAACCAGATCATGCATTTCTTGTTCTACAGGAAACACATGTGTATCCATAAAATCAGAAACTTGCTTAATAAGTTCTTGAACTTTATCGCTATATTCGAAATTCATAGGGTATTCCTTATTTGATCAGACTGATTAACTTAATGACATTAATGATTTTTTAGTAAAAGGGTTAATTTCTTCAATAGCATTAACCGCAATTTTATTAACCCAATCAGGGTCAACTAACAAAGCGCGGCCAATGGCAACTAAGTCGAACTCGTTATTGCCTAAACGCTCAAGCAGTTCGTCGATACCGGTTGGGTTCGATGTTCCTGATAAATCTTTATTTCCTTCGCCAATAAAATCAGCATCAAGGCCAACATTACCGACAGTAATAACGGGTTTATTGGTCAATTTTTTCGTCCAACCCGCGAGGTTCAACGCTGAGCCTTCAAATTCACTTACCCAAAATCGACGTGTACTAGCATGAAATACATCAACACCGGCATCGCTTAGCAAACTTAAGAAACGCTCTAATTCTTCAGGCGTTTGACAAAGCTTGGCGCTGTAATCTTGTTGCTTCCACTGAGAGAATCTGAAAATAATTGTAAAATCTTCACCAACCGCAGCACGGATCGCTTGCACGATTTCAACACCAAAACGGGTGCGGTTTTCTAACGATCCACCATATTTATCATCGCGTTGGTTTGTACCTTGCCAGAAGAACTGATCGACTAAATAACCATGAGCGCCATGCACTTCAATGGCATCAAAGCCAATGTTTTTAGCATCAAGTGCTGCTTGGGCAAACGAAGCAACCACTTCATCAATGTCAGTCTGCGTCATGGCAACACCGTTTTCAGCGCCGGGCTTAAATAAACCAGAAGGACTATATGCTGGTACATCTTTATCCGGACCAACACCTAGTTTTCTCACTGAGCCTACGTGCCATAATTGCGGGGCAATTTTGCCACCTGCAGCATGTACTTCGTCAACAACATGCTTCCAGCCTGCCAATGCATCATCACCATAAATAGCCGGAACATTTTCATAGCCGTTAGCGGCTTTATGGGAAATAAAAGTTCCTTCGGTGATAATAAGACCCACATTGCCTTCAGCACGACGACGATAGTAAGCCGCTACATCTGTTGTTGGGACATTATTTGGAGAAAATGCTCGTGTCATTGGCGCCATCACGGTTTTATTTTTTAAGGTGAGAGATTTAACTGAAAACTGCTTAAATAATGCTGCTGTGTTGGTGCTATTCGTTGTACTCATAGATGTATTCTCAATAAATTTTGATGTGTTAAACTTTTGTTATTAATCACTTAAGCGATAAAGAAATTCGCCAATAACGCTTAAGAGTATAAGGAGTTAACCAATAAGGTAACCGCCGTCAACGTTAATGGCAGTACCGGTTGTGTAGCTTGAAGCATCGGATGCTAAGTACAATACTGTACCGGCCATTTCTTCAGGTTTAGCAACACGCTTCATGGGTACATGTGCCATCGCTTGTTCTAAAATTTTAGGGTTATTGACTAAAGTAGAAGCAAACTTAGTATCTGTTGCTCCAGGTAATAATGCGTTAACGCGAATATTGAACTGTGCGCACTCTTTGGCAAAAGCTTTTGTCATCGAAATAACAGCGGCTTTAGTGATCGAATATATACCTTGGAAATCACCAGGAATAACACCATTAACTGATGCAACATTAACAATAGCACCGCCATTACTGGCTTTCATTAATTTAGCGCCTAAGGTCGACATAAAAAAATAACCACGAATATTAACATCAACAGTTTTTTCAAAAGCACTTAAATCGGTATCTAAAATATGACCGAAATATGGATTGGCAGCAGCATTATTCACTAAGATATCAAGTTTGCCATGTTGCTCACTGATCGCAGAGAAAATAGCTTCAATTTGTGTCATTTCGCCGATATGGCAGGCAATAGCTTGAGCACTACCACCCGCTTTAAGTATGTCATCAACAACCGCTTGGCAACCTTCAACTTTTCGGCTTGAAACAATAACGTGCGCGCCGTGTTGAGCAAGTAGCTTAGCGATACCTTCGCCTATGCCACGACTAGCACCAGTAACTAATGCGACTTTTCCTGATAAATCAAATAAATTGCCATTATTCATTTTATTTCCTACTTAAGTTTTAGTTAATTTATTTAACAAGCGATTACCTAAACGTTACCCAGTCATCGCCAGCTTGCTCCAAATGACTATAATTATTTAAATAGTCAACGCTCAACAAATTCTCTGAGAATAACAGTTTGGTGACACTGGTATTTCTAGCTTGTTGATTAATTTCTAATGCTTGTTGATCATTTAATTTTAAAATATGCTGAACGATCACCGATATTGTGCCGCCAGAAGTAAAAACTAGAATATCTTTAGATTTTTTAGCTTCGCTACCGTCTGCTTTAAATTGACGTTTATTGGCCAACTCTTGTGCAATAATATCTTGCAGTGCACGTATGCAACGAGCTTTAAATTGCAACCAGCTTTCTTTATATTCTTCATCTTTATCGCCTGATATCCAGCGATTCAGTGCTTGAGAAAATTCTTTTTGAAAGGTCTTATTCGGATTTTTCAGTTGTTTTATTTCATCACTCATTTTGGCAAGGTTCTGCCATTGTGCGTGGTAATTCTTTAAAATATCGACATGATCAAATTCGTTAAAACCTGAATGTATAATTGTTGGTGTTGCAGCACCTTGATAGCCTTCATTAAAACTAGACAATGTTTGGCTGTGACGAAGTAAGTCACCACAATAAAACTTACACGGTGTCGCTCTTGAACGCCAGTATTGACCTAATAGCACTGCCTGTTGCCATCCTTTATCAGACAACTGGTCATAGTCAGCACTACCAAATGAAGCTTGCCCATGTCTGATTAAATAAATTGCCGCCATGTTAGCACTCAACCTTAATATCAGTTTCTAGACTTAACATAGCGACTAATACAGCCACATTAGTGTTGTTGCTTAACTGAGTTTTACTGAGATTTTTTCGGTTATAAACAACCACGTTAACTCCTATACTTTTATGTCAATAATTAGCATTTTAAAATAGTACAGCGCTATATCGAATGTACTTGACTATGCTAAGCCGAGCATCTAAATTAAACAAATGAATAGTTCTAATACCCTACTATTGATATATTAAATAGTGCAAATGGTGTGATCGGACGGTTATTTGTCGTTATATCGAGTCAGCAATGGAGTGAAGATGAAAATTGATTTAAATTTATTTATAGTTTTCGATGCAATATATTGTGAAGGTAATATCACCAAAGCGGCTTCGGTACTTAATTTATCACAACCAGCCGTCAGTCACTCATTAGGTAAGCTGCGTACCTATTTCGATGATGCTTTGTTTATTAGACAAGGCAACGAAATGAGACCAACACCCGTAGCAAAAAATGTTATTGATGATGTCAGAGAAGCATTGCATCAATTACAGGTGTGCCTAGTACAATCTCGTCAATTTGAACCATTAACGTCACGGAAAAACTTCTCGCTCTCGTTACACGGTTCATTAGAGCCTTATTATTTACCGATACTGCAAGAAAGTTTATCGCTAGAGTCTCCGGCCATTAATCTACGCAGTAATAGACGTGTTAGACGCAGTGAGCTAGAAAACAAATTGGCCAGTGGAGATATAGATTTAGCAATTGATGCTTTGATCCCCGTCAGTAATAATATTTTGCATACCCAATTGGAGCTAGATCAACTGGTAGTGGTAGCGCGTAAAAACCACCCTGCACTTAACGGTAAACTCGACTTAGAAACATACCTTCGACTTGAACATATATTGGTTTCATCTCGTTCAACAGGCCCTGGCTTAGAAGATTTTGAACTTTCTCGTATTGGCCTACATCGTAAAATATCCTTACGCTGTCAACATGCTTTATCAGCCTGTCGCGTCCTGATAAGTAATGATATGTTGCTGACATTACCCAAAACCGCAGCAGAAATGTACGCGGATATGCTTGATATTGCCATTTACAAAATGCCCGTTGAATTACCGGATATCGATGTACATTTATACTGGCATGTTAATGTTGATAAAGAGCCGGCAAATAAGTGGCTGAGAAATAAAATGATTATGGCGGCATCAAATACAAAAAATCATCCTTGATAACAAAAAATTAGATAATTTCTGTGGAAGAAGTTTTATATTTCATTATATTGATTCGTCATTTTTATCGGGGGTAAAACTTTATTATTCTAGTGTTGTATTGGTATTACTTTTTTGCGTTTGGTGACATTTATTACTGATTTTCGTTGACCACAACATCAACTTTAACTTCATAGTGCTCTGCGTTAACATTAAATCTGTTACCAAAATACAGTATTGCCTCACCTTGCTTGTGGGCAATTAAATGACACACCATGCCACCAAATAGCACGCCGGGTTCACGAAATGGCACGATACTTCTCGCGGCTTTACAGTCTATGCTAGCAATATTTGTTGATGATGAGATCACCCAAGGGTAATAACCCCAGTACCCTGGAAAACCATTACCAACGGCTAACAGTTCAAGTGTTTGTCCTGTATTAACATTCAATACTTGCCCATCAGTTGTCTTTTCAAGTTCAGTTAGGTAACTGTATCTAGCACCAGCACAGCCCTGAAAAAGATAAGTCACTAAGATAATACCGAGTAAGTTAGTTTTCATTTTTTCACCTTATTAAGAGATAAAACATGGTTAAATTATTGGCTTAAATCAACATACGCGCAAAAATTAAATTTTACCAAAGTTTGCTTTCAAGCCATCATATTGAGTACTCAGTACAAGATTCGATAACTTGACCTGAAGTCCCGTCAGCAAGGTGACGAAACAGTGTCCCCTTGGCACCAGCACCACTGCCCTTCGTCCACCATTCGATGTCATTCGTAATATAGCGTGAACCGCTAGCAGAAACCGCTGCGCTCATTTTATAATGACTGCCTTGGTATTGCAGAAAAATAGCCTCTATTGATTGATAATTAACCACAATTTTTTCACCGCTTTGGCATTGATAATTATGCTCTGCATTGCTTAGTGCTGCTGATGTTTTACTTTTAGCTTGTACTTGTAATGGTTTTACGCAAGCAGATAAATGTAAAGTTAATAAAAACATTAATAAAACTATTATTTTCATATGAATATTTTTTCATTGTCAGCAAGTGGCTATTGAACTAACGATTTACCAAGCTAATAGCTTTGTAGTTAAATAGACAAACTTATAGTTTGTTAGGTTTCGATTCGTAGGTTTCGCTTATTATCTTTACGTTTTGAAGTAATAACGGCTACTGAACTATTCATCATGACTTCCTCTACTTTATTTTGTTTTATTAATTATGCTGTTAGGGGCCAATAACAAGCCAAACCACAACAAAACAATATCTCACCACTCACCACATAAATGCTGACCTCAGCCCCCATTTAGCTAAACGGTTATCGACATCATATAAAATTTCGTGACAACATCTGACAGCTGATCATTTTGTCTTCTCACCATTTAATACGATATTAATAAGTTAGCTTATGTTGGCCCATTGCTGCTTCAAACCAACAAAATGAACAATCGCAAATATTAAGCAAATTATTGAGCTCCACAGCCAAAATTCTGCCGAACGCCCCATAGGGGCATTAATAAAAAAGAAACCGATAATGCCACGTATTAGATAAATCAGTGTGATTAAGCTTAATACTGAGCGCATAAAGGGTAAACGAAAAAAAACACCCGCCGCAGAAAATGCATACAGTGACCAAATAGCAAGCACAACAACAATACTAATCGTGATCAACGTAGGCTGAATACTTCCTCGCTCTGCTAGTACTGCCATGTGTTCACCAGCACCAAAAAAACGATACCAAGGCGCACCAAAATATATACAGCCTAAATGTAATATCGCAGCAATAGCACTCAAAGTGCCAGCAATAATTAAAAAAATGTTCATGTACTGATAAACCTTATAATGTGCCTAACACGCTTATTGGCGCTAACGTATTAAACATTACTAACTAGCTAAAGAATTGCCAGACAGCACTCTTTAACGTTTAAATAACCAATATAAACCTTGAATTGCTGTTGTTGGAAAAGCCGTTTCATGGTTTGCCTCTTGTACAATTAATAATTTGACTTCGGTATGAGGGAACAGCGCTTGTGATATTTTTAATTTGAGTTCATTAGCGCCTTTGACCATGTCATGATTTGGAGAATCAAGATCCTTGGTTTCATTAGCCCCAACACCAATAAAAACTTTATGTTTGTTAAGGTTAAGCGTTGTTTTAATTTTAAGAATATCATTATCTTTAAACCATACCGATGGACTACCTAAAACATAGTTATTAAACATAGTTGGTTTAGTAAATAGTATATAAGCCCCGAATAACCCGCCAAGCGAATTACCCACAAAAGTTCTCGATTTACTTACTCTGTAGTTATTTTCGAGATATGAAAAAACTGATTGTTCAATAAACTCGCTATGCGCTTTGGCTTCTCCGATAGGGTATTTCCAGCTTACATCTTTACTATGCGTAAAGTCACGTACACGACTAGTGTGACCCCCTGAGCCTTTTGAATAGGATATTGCCACGATAATAGCTTCTTGCATTTTACCGGTATTCATCGGAAATCGAGTAGCGCCTGAGATCAGCTGAAAACTATATAGCGCATCGGTTAAATAAATAACCGGATATAACTTTTCAGAATTATGTTGGTACGAACGAGGCAATTTGATAAAAATTGGATAAACTCTAGCTGAATGTGGATCTTTAATGTCTACGACATTACTTCGCGGTATTTCAAAGGTATTGACCTTGTTTGAGTGGCGGCTTGGTGAATTCATGTTTTGTGAATGAGTACTCTGTGCATTCGCCCCTTGCACAGCGTCAATAAAGAGACAGATAAAAACAATTAACTTCATTCAAACTCCACTGTTCCATATAAAACTAAAATCAATTAACGTTAGGGGTAACGCTAGGTTATTTGCTTGTAACACTTTAAGGTGCACTTTCATAGCGACCAGCGACGACTAATTCAAGAGATACTTTTCAGGCATATTATTGCCTTTAAAATAAATACAGCACACTAGTTTCTCTGCTTTTAAAATACCGAAGAGCTTGAATAAAAACAAATAATTACGTAGATGATGACTCGAAATCCACATCGTTTGCTGCATTTACATTAGGCACATACGCGTCATCAACTGACAATTTCATTTTTTAATAGCTTGGCTATTTCCTCTTTATCATAATGCAAAAATTGCTTTAAAACTTGCTCACTGTGCTGACCAATATTCGGTGCAGCATGTTTATATTGCAAAGGGGTTTTGGAAAGATTAATGGGTGATGCTATGGTGTTTATCAGTAAGCCTTCTTCGTCAGGTATTTGCCTAACCATATTTCGATGTTGGATCTGAGGGTGATTAAATACTTGCTCTAACGTATTCACTGGGCCACAAGGCACCGCTATCGCTTCTAGGGTGGCAACCCAATAATCAGTACTGTGCTTAGCAATAATACTAGCTAATATAGGAATAAGTGCAGCACGATTTTCGACTCTTTGTTGGTTCGTTACAAATAATGTATTACTTGCTAATTCATGACATTGTGCAGCTTGACAGAACTTTTTAAATTGAGGGTCATTACCTATGGCTAATATTAAACTGCCATCTTGAGTTGCAAAGGTTTGGTATGGCACGATATTAGGATGGCCATTGCCTAAACGTTCAGGCACTTTTCCTGTCGCTAAGTAATTCATCCCCTGATTCGCCAAGCTGGCAACTTGCACATCAAGTAAAGCAATATCAATATGTTGACCTGTACCGGTATGGGCTTTCGCGAGCAATGCCGCAAGAATGGCGTTAGCACTATAAAGGCCGGTCATGACATCAACTACGGCAACGCCCACTTTCATTGGCTCGCCATCAACAGCACCAGTTAAACTCATTAATCCGCCCTCACCTTGGATCATCGCGTCATAGCCTGCTTTATGTGCGTATGGTCCTTGCTGACCAAAACCTGTAATTGAACAATAAATCAATTCAGGGTTAAGTAATTTAACCTGCTGATAGCTCAAACCATATTTTTCAAGACCGCCCACTTTATAGTTTTCTATCAGTACATCTGCTTTAGCGATCATATCTTTGATCACTTGTTGCCCTTCTGGTTGAGTAATATCTATTGCTATCGATTGTTTGTTACGGTTTGCACAATGATAATATGCCGCTTGGGCAGGTTGTTGATTTTTAGCGGCCTTGATAAAAGGAGGTCCCCAATGTCGGGTATCATCACCGGTTTTAGGTCGTTCAACCTTGATCACCTCAGCGCCCATATCCGCTAACATTTGTGATGCCCAAGGTCCTGCCAAAATTCGACTTAAGTCAATTACTTTAATACCCTTTAGCGCTTCAGACATTTCAAAACCTTCAATTTTATCGGATGTGCATAAAAACTGTTATGCAACTTGCTTAATTATGATAATTTATCGTTAACAGATAAAACAGCGTTAACAGTGATATTAATTTAGTAACGCTTAAATAACCTGTTACTTTGTTGGCATTTTTCCGATAATTTTTACCTCATTAAGTTAAGGAGAATATTTTGCAAAAAATTAAACAATCCACATTACTTAAAACCAGCTCATACATTAACGGTCATTGGCACGCATCTGATGCCACATTTGAGGTTGAAAATCCCGCAACGAATGAAGTAATAGCGCAAGTATCGGATGCGGGTGTTGATGAGGCAACATTGGCTATACAGGCAGCGAAAAAAGCCTTCAAAGCTTGGTCAGCCATGCCGGCACATGAACGAGCTAAGTTATTACGTAGTTGGTTTAATTTGATGATGGAACACCAAGACGACCTAGCCCGTATACTCACCCTTGAACAAGGTAAACCCTTAGCCGAAGCCAAAGGTGAAATAGCCTACGGTGCAGGCTTTATTGAATGGTTTGCCGAAGAAGGCAAGCGTGTATACGGCGATACCATCCCGAGTTTATCAGCAAAACAAAAAATCGTTGTTATCAAGCAAGCAGTGGGTGTTGTTGCCGCGATCACACCGTGGAACTTCCCTAATGCAATGATTGCCCGCAAAGCTTCGGCAGCGCTTGCTGCTGGTTGCACCTTTGTTGTTCGCCCTGCGGCACAAACCCCCTTATCAGCACTAGCAATGGCTGAATTAGCTGAGCAAGCGGGTATTCCTGCTGGCGTATTTAACGTCATTGTTGGGCAAGATGCTCGAGGCATTGGTGAAGTGTTTACCACGCATACTGATGTGGCCAAGTTTACTTTTACTGGCTCAACAGTGGTCGGGAAAAGCCTGATAAAACAATGCGCATCAACCGTTAAAAAGGTCTCAATGGAGCTTGGCGGTAATGCGCCCTTTATTGTCTTTAATGATGCCGATATTGCCGAAGCTGTCAAAGGCGCGATCAACTCGAAGTACAGAAATGCAGGTCAAACTTGTGTCTGTACAAACCGTATTTTTGTTCAAAAAGAGGTACTAGCCAGTTTTACTGAAAAATTCACTGATGCGGTTAATAACTTACATGTTGGCAACGGTATTGATGACAACATAGAAATTGGCCCGATGATCTCGGTTGAAGCCGTTGATAATGTCGCCAAATTAGTCGAGGAATCAATACAACAAGGCGCGATATTAAATACCGGTGGTAAACGCCATCAAGCCGGCAGTCACTTTTTTCAACCAACCATTTTGACCCAAGTAACACCAGATATGCCCGTGGCATACAATGAGGTATTTGGCCCTGTTTCACCCATTATTGCTTTTGATAATGAAAGTGATGTTATTGCCATGGCGAACGATACAGAATACGGTTTAGCCGCTTACTTTTATGCTCGTGATATTGGTCGTGTTTGGCGTGTTGCTGAAGCATTAGACTATGGCATGGTGGGTATTAATGAAGGCTTAATTTCCAATGTTGCAGCGCCATTTGGTGGTGTAAAGCAATCAGGTAGCGGCCGTGAAGGCTCTAAATATGGCTTAGATGATTATTTAGAGCTTAAATACCTCTGTATAGGGGGGATTAATGATTAACGGCTGCGTCACGTCGCAATCAACGTTGGGCCGGTGACAACAAGTTGTAGTGTTTGAATAAAGTTTGTACCTAAAAGCTGATCGTTATCAACAAGTTTAGGTACAAATTTCATTTGCAATAGTGATCGCTTATTCAGCGCGCAATTGACTAATTACCTCAACCTTACTATGCAGTGTTTTATGCACGGGACATTTATCGGCAATTTCTAAAAATCGAGCTTGTTGTTCCGTATCAAGCTCGCCAACAAAACTAATCTCTCGCACTATCGCTTCAATACCTTGAGTTTTATTCTCACATTGTTGGCAATCTTGTTGATAATTACGATCATGCCTTAGCTCAACTTTAATATGTTTAATCGCTAAACCTTTACGCACCGCGTACATGCGTAAGGTCATTGCCGTGCAAGCACCTAGGCCTGCCAGTATGTGCTCGTAGGGATCTGGCCCCATATTATTGCCGCCAACACTTTCTGGCTCATCAGCCAGCCAATAGTGACTATTGGTACTGATATGTTGGGTAAATTTATGATTTTTTTCTTCAACAATAACGTGGCCTTTACTGACCTGACTGTTAATATGATTACCCTTAACATCATTGTTTCTAAGTTCACTAGTGTCATGACTAATGTAACGCCCCGCCCAAGCAGCAATCACATCTGCAGCATATTCAGCATCACGTTTATTGGTTAACAGATGGTCGGCATCATCTAAACTAACAAAACTTTTCGGGTGCAATGCTGTTTGATATATTTTTTCAGCTTCACTAATGTTGACAGTCGTATCTATGGGTGAGTGCATAACCAGTAACGCTTTTCGTAATTGACTAATATGACTGGTGTCATAACGCTTAATATCATCCAAGAATTGTTTTTCTATGGTAAAAACACGGCCCGCTAAATTGACCTCTGCTTTACCATACTGTTCAATATCATCAAGTTGCAAAGCAAAATTATGCGCGACATGCGCTGCATCTGATGGCGCACCAATAGTAACCACCGCTGCGGCTTCTGTAACATGTTGAGCAACACCCAATACAGCGGCGCCACCTAAACTATGACCAATTAACAGGCGCGGCGCTTGATATTGTGCTCGAAGAAAGTCTGCGGCGGCAATTAGGTCTTGTATATTAGAGGAAAAATTACTGTTGGCAAAATCACCATCACTGTTACCTAAACCGGTAAAATCAAACCTTAATACCGCAATACCTTTGCTAACTAAAGCACGGCTAATACGTGAGGCGGCAGCAATATCTTTACCACAGGTAAAACAATGAGCAAATAAGGCATAAAACTTAACCTCAGATTCTGGGCTTTCCAGCAAACCACTGAGTTTATGCTTACCACTTATAAATTGTACTTTTTTACGCATAGATGCTCCTGTTGTTATTCGATTATCATCATAGGGCCATTAAAGTTGACCGCTGCGGCTTAAAATAAATTTCTTATCTGTTAATTCTCGCCAATTTAATACGATACATCTCATCAGTTATTGTATAAAATATACCTAAATTAAGTAAATTTTATAAGGCATAAATATGACCATTGGTGTTGGCGGCTCTTCCGCAAAAGTTGAACTAGAAAAATTGGTCAATATGACGAGCACAGTTCAAGCAATAACAGCAGCTGAATTAAACCAGCGTATAGCTAAAGCACAAGCTATTATGGTTGAAAATGATATTGCAGCTACTTATGTTAATGCTGGTACAAATTTATATTACTTCACAGGTACTCGATGGTACGCCAGCGAACGTATGGTTGGCGCCATTATTCCTCAACAAGGTGAGATTAAATATATCACGCCTTTCTTTGAAGTGAATACCTTAAGCCAATATATGACGGTTAAAGGCGAAATAAAAGGCTGGCAAGAGCATGAGAGCCCTTATATTTTATTTCAAAAAACCTTAGCAGAATTAGGTGTTAATAGCGGTCGAGTAGCCATAGATGAATCAACGGCGTTCTTTATTGCCAACGGCATCAAAAAAGCAGCGCCTGAATTAACACTTATTGATGCAAAATGTGTAACAGCTGGCTGTCGAGCAGAAAAGTCAGATACTGAAATAGCCTTATTACAACAAGCAAAAAATATGACACTTGAGGTTCATAAAGCCGCCGCACGTATTTTACGCGTTGGTATTTCTACCCAAGAAGTGACCGATTTTATCGATCAAGCACATCGTAAGCTAGGTGCTACTGCCGGGTCGTACTTTTGTATTGTATTGTTTGGTGAAGACTCCTCTTACCCTCATGGGGTAAAATCACCTAAAACGCTGGAAAAAAATGACATGGTATTAATTGATACCGGCTGCCAGGTTGAAGGTTACAATTCAGATATTACTCGTACTTATGTTTTTGGTGAGCCAACTCAGCGCCAACGTGAAATGTGGCTAGTCGAAAAGTTAGCACAAAAAGCTGCTTTCGATGCAGCTCACATTGGTGTACCGTGTGGCGATGTTGATGTCGCTGCAAGAGATTATATCGCCAGTCATAATATGGGCCCAGACTATGAAACTCCGGGTTGCCCACACAGAACAGGTCATGGCATTGGTTTAGATATTCACGAATGGCCTTACCTAATACGCAGTGATAGAACACCATTAACTAAAGGTATGTGTTTTTCAAACGAGCCAATGTTAGTGCTACCCCATGAATTTGGTGTGCGTTTAGAAGATCACTTTTACATGACCGATAGCGGCGCAAAATGGTTTACTGAGCCGTCTTATTCAATAGACGACCCTTTTGGTTACCAACAAGCTTAAAGGCCTAACGGCAGTGTTTTTTCAAACTTATTTTTAGTTTGGAAAAACACTAATATTTACCGACTATTCTATTTTAGATCGTTAAATAGTTTGGCGTATGGCTTAGCTTTGGATAGAATTGGCGCATTGTAATTTTTGATACCGAGCTTATGCACGCATTTTTAGAATATATTCCACTAGTTATTTTTTTCGTTTTCTATAAATTTGCTGATATTTATTGGGCCACAGGCTCATTAATTGTCGCATCTGCCATTCAAATCGGCTATTTCTTAATAAAAAAACAGCCAATACCGAAAAGAAATTTAGTTTTCTTTGGTTTAATTGCCATTTTTGGCGGCCTGACTATTTATATGCATGACGATACCTTCTTAAAATGGAAGGTTACTATTATCCAAGCTATTTTTGCTATCGCGCTTATTGTCAGCCAGAAAGTCTTCAATAAAAATATTATCAAAGAATTTTTAGGCGAGGCATTAACTTTGCCTGAAAGTATTTGGAATAAATTAAACCTTGCTTGGGCAATATTTTTCGCGACCTGTGGTCTACTCAATTGGTATGTGGCTTTCAACTTTAGTTTGGAAACTTGGGTTAATTTTAAAGTATTTGGTTTAACCGCATTAACCTTTGTTTTTGCTATCGGCTCAGTGTTGTCTTTATATAAATATATGCCGGATGAGCAAGCAGAAGAAAAAAAAGAATAGCGATTATTGATCGCTGTTAATTAAACAATAATTTTGGATGGAAAAATGTTTTATATTATCTATAGTGAAGATGTTGAAAATAGTTTAGCCTTGCGTTTGTCGGTACGTGAAGAGCATTTAGAGCGATTACGGACATTACAAGCACAAGGAAAGCTTCTTGTAGCTGGTCCTTGTCCTGCAATTGACAGTGAAAACCCTGGTGATGCTGGCTTTACTGGCTCGCTGATTATTGCCGAATTTGACAGTTTAGTTGCTGCTCAACAATGGGCAGATCAAGACCCCTACATAGCCGCGGGTGTTTATAAAAACGTTACCGTTAAACCGTACAAAAAAGTACTTCCAGCATAAGTATTAAATTTTTATTCATGAATCATAAAGCACTTAATAACTATATATTGCTCAGCAGTTTACTATTGTCTAGTAATGCTATGGCGAAAGATACCATAGCAAGCTGTGAAGAAAAAATGACTGCCACTGACGATATTTCAAGGTGCTTCGATAGCGTCAAAGAAAAAAAAGATCGTGAACTACAAACGTGGGTAAACAATCAAAGCTTTATATTAGAAGAGTTAGCGGCTAATAACGGCCGTCATGCTTCACTTAATATGTTTAAACGCTCACAACGTAACTTTATCAGTTATCGAGAAAATAACTGTCGTTGGCAGTATTTAGTGCTTGCGCCAGATCCCCGTGCAGCTGCCGCCTTTAAAAAATGTTATATCACCTTAACGCAATACCGTATTGAAGAGCTTGCCAGTCTTAATAAGTAGTTTAAGGCTGAATAAGCGGTAGTTAATTGATATTCTCTGCCGTGATAATTAAGCCAACTTAGCTTTGTTTTTGCGCTGATAACGGCTAATAACGGCGTCAATACTGACGGCAATGACCAACGCAACGAGCAACAGCTGTAGTGCGATAGCGGCAAAAATATCTGGCGCTTTCATCAGCGTTGCCATTAACGATTCTTTATAATAGAAGAACCATTGATGATCGAGTGGAAATACAACTGTATGCAAATAATAAAAAATTTGCGTAAAACCTAAGCTTGCAAGTAACACCACCACGGATAGCATCAATGCTAGCACAGTGATAACTTTCTGCTTAGATGTTGGCATCTCTCTGAAGGACGCTATTCTTAACTGCTGAACTGGCGAGCCAGCATGGTTCTTAACTTGCCAACAATAAAATATAGCCAAACTGAGGAGAAAAAATAAATTTCCCCACCAATAATGGCTGATGTTATCAAGCAAATTAGCAACATCTTGCAGATGCTGAACTTCACTGATAGTCAGGAGTTTTCGTGAGTTCAACTGTTTATTTACGTAAGTAATTTCCGCTAAGCCGACACCGTGTTGGTGAATAGCATCAACAATGTCAGCAAATTTTTTTTCGTGTAACTCAATATCATTAATCGGAAAATCACCTTTTCCTTGGGTATTTCTTGGCACACTTTTATCAATAATTTGATGAATATCTAATGTTTGGTACCAGAAGCTATAAAAGAAGTTATTCACTTTACTCACTTGCCAACTAATACCTAACGAAAAAGTCAGTACTGACAGCGCAAACAAACCCCAAAATAGTTGTCGAACTATTTGCTTTTTAAACATCATATGCTTAAAACTCATATTCAATGGCAACACGCAAAATATGATCTTTACTGTCACCGTTTAGCCCGGTAATAAAGCCCGCCTCCCATTTCAATTGTTTTTGTCCCTCAAATCTTTGTATGCCCATAAAGGCAGGTCCGATGCCGGTGTAATCCTCACCAATATAAACTTCAATAGCCGGCTGAACTTGCGGTAACCAACGATAGCGATATTGCAAGCGAAACTCGCGTTCAAATTCACTTTGAATATCACTACCCATTTCATAAATTAAGAAGGCATTTAGCGCTAAGCTATTACGACCAAATTCTTTTTCAAATAATATCCCGGTAGTGACTTCCCAAATATCACGTTTATGCTCTTTTTCAACTTCAAGTAACATACCCCAATCTGCCCAATACTCTCCTTGCTCGGTTAGCATCCAGCGTGTTTCAACTTCATAAGCTGACAAGCCAAAATCACCACTGCGGTCTCGTTCACCAACGACATAAACTTCAACCATAATATACTCAGTTAACGACTGTCCGTAAGCTAGCCGCTGCGCTAAGCTATTACCAGCATCATTTTGATGCGACAACATGCGCCATTCAAATTCACGTTCGTTAGGCAACACATAAGGATGATAAACCTTATCAACGACAACGCCATCAGCGACAACGACATGACTGATAACGATGACAAGGCTGAAGGAAATAATCCGAAGCAGACTTATTAACATTTGACAGCGCATTACGCAGCCTCCTTAGATAGAGTTATGGTGGGACTTGGTTTACTAAAAATAGCGCGAGAAAGCATCAAGCTAAATGCTATTAAAATGGCTGATAAATAAAGCGAAAATTGCAGCATTGTTGGCGTGGCATCATAGCCGACGAAAACGGTTAACAATTGCCCTAATTCTGAATTTTCGATAATTAAATGATTCGAGTCCCATAAGAAACGTTCACTCGATAACACATCAATTTGTATCAGTAAATTAGTCGCTTTCATTAATAAGCCTGCACTAAAAAATATCAGCAATATTTGACAGATAATTCGACAATAGCGCTCAATAAAGGTCATCAAAAAGTACAATAACACGGCAATACTCGCGCAAATGCCAACACCCAGAATAACACCAGCAACGAGCACATTAGAGGCGTTATTTTGATACCAAAAACCGGTAATATAAATTAAAAAATTTGCACTATTAAGTGTCATTACTATCACCATTAAGCTGCTAGCACAAAGGAGAATAACGAAATGTCTTCGCATACTTAAGTGCCCTTGCACTACGGGTAACTGAGTCAGTAATAATAATGTGATAAAATAACAAACAATATAAAAACAAGCATAAAGCCATTCTCGACCAGTACTATCAAAGGTATGCGAAATATCATCAATGGCGGTTAATAAGAACAAGCTTAGTATCACGCTCGAACATGCAGCCAAAAAATACCACAGTTGCTTTATACCTTGTTGTTGCAGCAAGGAAATTAAAATAGTGCTGATCACAAATACCGGTAAAGCATCTCGTAGAAACAAAATAATAGTATTAATCAGCACGATAAAGCTCCTTAACCAGCACCCGATGTGTAACGCGTTTCTGAGCAGTATTTAAGGCTAAAATATTCACATCACTAGCTGCACGTGTTTTAATATTAGAGCTTAGCTTGTTAGGTTTAACTATAATGGCGCCTTGAGCACTATTAGGATTAAATTCACCAAAAAATTCATAGCGTCCAGGCAATAACGGACCAATAAAAATAACCGCTTTTTTATGCGGAAAAATAACTTTTTCTCTATTAAGATCAAAACTGTCAAATTCTTCAGGTGTCTGATCTTGATTATGAATAATCAATTTCACTTTGGTATTGGCAGGGATTTCTATTTCTGCCGGGTAAAATAGATGATTTTTAAGGATCAGTTGAAATTCTGCTCGCTTGGCTAAGCTCGGTAATGACAACAGCATACAAGCGACAATCACGCTCTGTACGAATTTAGCTCGCACGTTAACCATTAAACATGCCCTACTGACTGAGGTACTTTGCTGTTATGAGCGTAGTCATTGTTTTGAGTTTTTATTTCAATTTTACCCTCACGCATATTTTCTTTATGACTAAATACCACTTCAACACATAATCCTGCTAAGGCCTCAGATACACTCAGGCTAATACTTGCTTGGTGCAATTGTACAATATGCTTAACAATCGACAAGCCTAAACCACAGCCAATAATTTTTGAATTATGACTATCACCACCAATACGATAAAAACGGTCAAATACTCGCTGATATTCTGTTGGGGCAATACCCGGTCCTGAGTCCTCAATCCGCAGAATTACGCTATGACGGCTACCTTGCTGACAAGAAACTAATATTTTGCCATGGTCTGGAGTATATTTAGCGGCATTAGCAATCAAATTTTTCAATAAAATACTTATGGCGAAGCGATTACCAAAAATAATGCTAGCTTCACTTCTAAGTTCAATATCATGGCCACGACTAGCAATATAAGGATAGAGTTCGCTAATGCACTCTTGTGATAGTGTTTGTAAATTAAGTCGCTCACTTTCAGCTAAAACCTGTTCGGGGTTAGTTCGATTCAAGGTTAGAATTTGGTCAACCACATGCGCCATACGTTCTACACTGTGCTCTAATTGCTCAAAGGGTAAGGCTTGTAACGTTGTTGAGTTGCTGTCATTAGCAATAAGCATCGCATCGAGATAGCTTTGCTGTAGATTATGCAGATTGATTTTTAACACACTGAGCGGCGTTCTCAGCTCGTGTGCAGCATCTGAAGCAAACTGTTTTTCTCGTTCAAATGCTAATGAAAGTCGTAAAAACAATTCATTTAATGTCGCAATAACGGGCGTAAGTTCATTACTGGACTTTATCGATAACTGACTAAGATCATTTGCCTTTTTGTTTTTTAATGCTCGCGTTAGTAATGTTAATGGTTTCAAGCCTTGGCGAACTGCCAATGAAATAATAAGCGCTAGCAGCGGCATCACCAATATAATCGGCGTAACGGCAGATAAAATAATACTTTC